>NZ_CP070608.1:0-300000 GCF_017068455.1 Fulvivirga lutea | reverse complement strand
AAAATGATCCGATGCCTGACCACTCAGTTTTCATTGCCTTTGCTCCAAAAGATAATCCCAAAATTGCTGTTTCGGTTTATGTGGAAGATGCCGGACAGGGTGCAAGAGCAGCTGCTTCCATTGCCAGTTTAATGATTGAAAAATATTTAATCGGTGAAACACAGCGCCCTTATATTGAGGAATATGTGAAGAAAGGAGAATTTTTACATTGAGTACTAGAGACGATATATCGAATAATATTGATTGGCTAACAGTATTGCTGTTCTTCCTTATAGCGATATTAGGATGGATGAATATTTTCGCTGCAGTGTATGATGAATCTGCCAATCAAAGTATTTTTGACATGTCACTAAATAGTGGGCGCCAGTTAGTATTCCTTGGCTCGTCCATTATTCTAATTATTGCCATAATGGTGGTAGATTTTAAGTTCTACGACACCTTTGGCTACTTCATTTACGGAGGTATAATCTTACTTCTGGTATTTGTATTATTATTTGGCCGCGAAGTAGCTGGTTCAAAATCTTGGTTTGAATTGGGTCCAATGAGATTGCAGCCTTCTGAGTTTGCCAAGTTTGCCACAGCCATTGCAGTGGCTAAGTTTATGAGTTCTACAGGCTTTAAGATTGATAGGATCAGCAACCAAATTATTTTGTTTATAATAATTGGCCTACCAGCCATCCTTATCATTCTTCAAGGCGATACTGGTACGGCATTAGTCTATAGCATCTTTGTATTTGTATTCTTTAGAGAAGGTATGTCGCCTACCTTGTTGATTTTAGGAACCGCAAGTGCAATAATTTTCATTCTCACCTTATTGGTACCTAATCATCTATACTTATATATTGGTATAACAGCTTTGGCAGCAGCCACCATCTTATTCATTAAAAAGAAGACCTTCAAAACAATAGCATTGGTTGTTGCCGGAGCTTTAATAGTTTCCGGAGTTATCAGAAGTGTAGATTATATTATTTCAGATGTCTTAAAACCTCACCAGCAAAATAGAATTAAAGCGTTAATCAATCCAGATGCAGATCCGCTAGGTTACGGCTGGAATGTTACACAATCTAAAATCGCTATCGGTTCAGGAGGTTTTACTGGTAAGGGCTTCCTCAAAGGCACACAAACCAAGTTCGATTTTGTTCCTGAACAAAGCACAGACTTTATTTTCTGCACTATTGGAGAAGAACATGGCTGGTTGGGCAGTTTGATAACTATAGGCTTGTTTACTGTACTGCTTCTGAGAATAATTCACATTGCTGAACGGCAGAAATGGAAGTTTGCCAGAGTATATGGCTACAGCGTGGCCTGCATTTTATTTTTTCACTTTGCAGTAAATATTGGAATGACAATCGGGTTGTTTCCCGTAATTGGTATTCCATTGCCGTTGTTCTCTTACGGAGGCTCTTCCCTTTGGGGCTTTGCCATTCTGCTTTTTGTGCTGATTAAATTAGATGCTCATAGAAGCCAGGTGTTGATCCACTAGCCCAGCCTCTTGTTAATCAGCTCCACAAATTCTTCGAATTCTTCACCTTCTATATTCCAATGAGGAAATTCCTGATAGATATGATCTAATGCCTGTTTTCTATCGCTACACTGATCAATAAAATCTAAAGTCTTCTTCATCAGCTCTTCATCTCCATTAAACAATGCATTCTGAAACATAAAACGCTGATTAATAGTTAACCCTGAGGCCATACTCTCTAAGGATGATTGCTCATGCATTTCTGCTATTGTGGTTTCATTCGTGGCGAGGGTATCATTTAAAGTATCCTTTGTCTCTTTAACTTCAATTTTAACCTCATTTTCAACAGACTTAACCGGCTCAGGCTTGGAGATGTCGCCATAAATATCCGTTTCTGAAAGTGGCTCTACTTCATTAAATGAATCATAATAAGTATCAATTTCTTCAGGTCCTGACTCAATTTCATGAAGAACTTCGGCCAGCATTGATGGGTAACTGCTTTCACCCCCTTTGCTCGATTCCATTTTTTCAATTATCAGTTCAAGGATGTTGTTATTTACCTTCACATACTTTTTGATAGATTTCAAATTTTCTACTGTGATTTCTCCACTGTAATGATCAGAGAGGTGCTCATAATAATCGAAAGGTGAGAAAATGAGTAAAATGCTCTCTTCAACGGCCTTCTCTAACAATGGTGTAAAAGCTTCCTTCTTAACAGAAATATTCCTCGAAAGTACGTTCATAAAAGACTTTAAAGCCTCCTGTACTTTAGGCGAACTGTAATCAAAATACGGACTTTTAAGATTGTCAATTTCTTTTTGCCAGGCTTCGAATAACCCTTTAACCACGAATGAATTTACCTGGCTTATACTTGTCGCTTTTTTAATTTGTTCACCATCAATCGATTCCTTGGTTGAAAAAAGATTGTTAACAATGGTGGTTGAAAATCTTTGACTGTAGCTCTTAATTCCTTTTCTATTAAGAATGTTATCCATATTTAGTGTGCCCTTTTAGAAAACTGTTTATTTGCAATTATGGTGAAAATTACGATTTCTAACCTCAATAACCTTACAATTAAGAGTAACGATACTACCAAACCGGTGTTATCTATTCTTCAGGATAATTTTGTTGACTGGATGCATGCTTGTGGAGGTAAAGGAAGGTGCACCACATGTAAATTTAAGGTGGTTAAAGGAGGTGAGAATCTATCATCTATTACAGATGCAGAGCAAAAATTTGCTAATATGAACAGGCTTAATCTGAAATCAGAGCGTTTATGTTGCCAGGTAAGATTAGAGAAAGATGAAGTAGAAATTGAAGTCCCTGATGAATCAAAACTTCCTCATCTGGATTATACTTATTAAATGAGCAGTTCCAGTATTCAAAAAAATATATTTTTGCAGGATGTTTATTGAGCCACATTTAGGGAAGAGTAACAAATCCGGCTGGATAGAAGTAGTGTGTGGCTGCATGTTTTCCGGTAAAACTGAAGAGCTTATTCGTAGGTTAAATCGCGCCATAATTGCAAAACAGAAAGTAGAAATCTTTAAACCGAAAGTCGATACCAGATACGATAAAGAAAATGTTGTTTCGCATAATGAAACATCAATACGTTCTACTCCCGTAAATTTTGCCAATGACATTTTACTATTGGCTGGCAATTGTGATGTAGTTGGTATTGATGAAGCACAATTCTTTGACGACCAACTCGTTGATGTTTGTAATAAATTGGCAAATAGTGGTAAACGAGTGATAGTTGCAGGTTTAGACATGGATTATGAGGGGAAGCCGTTTGGCCCTATGCCTAATTTGTTGGCGGTAGCTGAGTTTGTCACAAAGGTTCATGCGATATGTGCAGATACTGGCGAGCTGGCATCGTTCAGTTTTAGGTTGGCCAAAGAAGATAGTCAGGTGCTCCTTGGCGAGAAACAAGAGTATGAGGCACGAAGCCGAAGAAGCTTTTTCGAAGGGATGAAAAATAGAAAATGAAAAACTTTCTTTTAGTAGTATTCTTATTCCATTCATTTTTAATTAATGCTCAATCCAATATACCCATTGGCACATGGCGCACGCATTTTTCTTATAATCGGGTTAACCAAGTTCTGGTTGAAGATAATCGTGTATTTGCAGTGAGCGATAACGGTTTGTTCGTTTATGACAAGGAAGATGGTTCTTTAACGACCATTTCAAAAATCAATGGTTTACAAGAGGATGATATCTCCGCCATAGGGTATAGTCAAGCGTTAGATAAACTTATCATTGGTTTTGAATCAGGGAACGTAGATGTGTTGGATGGTAATGAAATAGTTAATTTGGACTTGGTGAGTAAATCGCAGGTATTGGGTTCAAAGAGAATCAACCATATTACAACAACAGACAATTTAGCATTCATCTCTACTGCCTATGGCCTACTGAGGATGGATCTCAACAGAATTGAAATAACAGAAACGTATAGGCAACTGGGAGAAATGGCTAATCAAGTTAGCATTAATCAGGCCCTTATTGTTGGGGATACTGTGATGCTGGCAACTGCTGAAGGTGTTATTGCTTCAAACTATTCCAATGGCACTAACTTGTTAAACCCTGTAAATTGGAAAAGAGATTCTCTACCTGATGGTATCCCTTTGGTTAAAATAGACTTCATTTCGGAATTCGATTCAAAACCGGCAGCATTTATTAATGAAGATGGCCTGTACATATATGAAAATGGAATTTGGAATAGGTCTTCAGCTTATCAAGGAGTGTCTCTTTCAGTTTTAAAGTCCAATAATAACAATCTTGTAACCATCAATGAAGGTGTGGTTCAGGTACTATATTCTGACCTTTCTATTACTGAATTTGTTGATAACGCCATAGACATTCCGCTGGATGCAGACCTGGACGGTAACAGCATTTGGGTTGGGAGTATCAATAATGGCTTGGTTACCAATGTGAATTGGGGTTTTGAGAGTTTTAATCCTTCTGGCCCGAATACTAATCAAGTGGCGGAATTTTTTACCTTGGATAATTTAATAATAAGTATGCCAGGTGGGCCTAACGAGTCGTTTCAACCTCAAAATAATGATTTCGGGTATAACACATTTGCTAATGGTAACTGGCAATCATCTTCTCAGTTTGATGATGAATTTTTAGATATTACTGAATGCGTTTATTTTTCTAACACTGATTCCTACTATTTTTCATCGTTTGGTTATGGAATCATGAGACAATCAGGTCAGAACCCAACTATCTTTTACAACACATCTAACTCAAGTTTGGAGCAAGTTAGTTTAGAAGAGAACTCAATTTATGTAACTGATATGATCGACTCAGATGAAGGGCTATGGGCTATTAATTATAATGCTGTAAGGCCTTTGCATTTGTTCGATGGTTCAACTTGGCAATCTTATACTTTGCCAGAAAATAGAATAACTCAAATTATAAACTCCAACTTATATCTCTGGATGGTCATAGATCCTACCGCAGGTGGAGGGCTTTTGGTTTTCGATAAGTCTACAGAAGAGGCAAGAATATTAACTGATCAACCCGGAAATGGAGGGTTACCATCAAGAGCAGTTAATGCCATTGAAATTGATAAAAATGGAGAAATCTGGATAGGAACGAGTAGCGGTGTGGCAACAATGTCATCACTAACAAATATAATTGGTACTTCAGTAGACGTATTTAAGCCCATTTTTGAGAATAGGTTTTTGCTGAGAGACGAAGAAATAACATCCATTAAAATTGATGGCGGTAATAGAAAGTGGATAGGCACAAATAATGGAGTATGGTTATTCAATAATGATGTGAACGAACTCCTGGCTAATTTTAATATTGAAAATAGCCCACTGCCTTCAAATAGTATTTTGGCGCTTGATATAATCCCAACTACTGGCGAGGTTTTCATCGGTACTCCTAGTGGAATTGTCTCTTATCGTTCAGATGCAACTGAGGCTGTCACTTCACATCAAAATGTTAAAGTATTTCCAAACCCAGTCTCTAAGGAATTTCAGGGGCTAGTAGGTATTAGCGGATTAGCTGAAAATGCGAATGTTAAAATCACCGACTCCAATGGAAGACTTATTTGGGATACTCGCGCAGCAGGAGGAACTGCCTCTTGGAACGTATTAGACTATAATGGTAGAAGAGCTTCAACCGGAGTGTACTTTGTATTCAGTTCCAGCGATGATGGTGAAGAAACCTTCGTTGCCAAAATAGCGATAGTTAACTAATGCTTCATAAAACCAAAGGGGTTGTTCTTAAATACTTTAAATACAGAGACACCTCTATTATAGCCAAAGTTTATACGGAGGAGTTTGGGCTCCAATCTTATATAGTCAATGGTGTTCGCAGTGCAAGAGCAAAAGGAAAAATTGCTTTATTTCAACCACTTACATTGCTAAACATGGTTGTATACAAAAAGCCAAACTCAGGAATTCAGCGAATTTCCGAAATGAATTGCAGCACGCCACTTAATTCCATGCCCTATGATATTGTTAAGTCATCAATTGGTGTGTTCATATCTGAAGTACTATATAAATGTATCAAAGAAGACGAGGCAGATGAGTCGCTATTCAATTTTATAAGTAGAACTATTCTTAGTCTAGATGCACAAAAAGAAATTAATCTCAATTTTCATTTGATATTTCTCATTCAACTTTCTCATTACTTAGGTATAGGTATAACTACCACAAATCAGTTTATGTATATTGATAGTGCGAATGAGGTAGAGAAGTTGGAAGAACTGATAAACTCGGAATTTGATTCCAGGCACTCTATACCTAATTCATTAAGAAGAGCTATTCTTGATGATTTATTACAGTTTTATAGAACGCATATTGATATACCTGGAGAATTCAAATCGATAGAAATATTAAGGGCTGTTTTGAAATAAATTAGCTTTTATTGATTGATTTAGATAAAGCGTTTATCTTCGCCAAATCATTCCGCAGGCCGCCTCAGGCTTAAAGAAAAAATTTAACACTTTGTATTTGGTAACTTCTTAAGAGTTGCTATCTTTGCAGTCCTTTTGCGGAAAAACCGTGGAAGATAAAGCATTATTACGCTTACAAAAGATTAAAAAATGTCTGGTATTATAGGAAAGAAAATCGGAATGACTAGCATTTTTGGTGCCGATGGACGAAATGTCGCATGCACGATAATAGAAGCTGGTCCTTGCGTGGTTACGCAAGTAAAAAATGAGGAAAAGGATGGCTACAAGGCTGTTCAATTGGGCTTTGGAGAGCGTAAAGAAAAGAATACTCCAAACGCTTTAAAAGGACATTTCGCAAAAGCGCAAACAACTCCTAAAAGAGAAGTTGTAGAGTTTAGAGATTTCCGTGAAGAATTTGAAGGTCAAATTCAATTAGGACAGGAAATTAATGTGGGTGATGTATTTGTGGAAGGAGACTTCGTAGATGCAGTAGGCACATCAAAAGGAAAAGGTTTCCAAGGGGTTGTTAAAAGACATAACTTCGGTGGTGTTGGTCAGCAAACTCACGGTCAGCACAACAGATTAAGAGCTCCAGGTTCTATAGGTGGTGCTTCTTATCCTGCTAGAGTTTTCAAAGGAATGAGAATGGCAGGAAGAACTGGCGGTAGCAGAACCAAGCTTGTAAACCTTAGGGTAATGAAAATTATGCCTGAGAAAAACCTGATTTTAGTTAGTGGATCCGTTCCAGGAGCCAAAAATTCAACTGTAATTCTTGAGAAATAATGAATATCTCAGTAATAAAATATAGCGGAGAAGATACCGGAAGAAAAGTTACCCTTTCTAAAGAGGTGTTTGGTATCGAACCTAATGATCATGCTATCTATTTAGACGTGAAGCAATTCCTTGCTAACCAAAGACAAGGAACTCACAAATCTAAAGAGAGAGCAGAAATCGCTGGTTCAACGAAAAAGATTAAAAAGCAAAAAGGAACTGGTACTGCAAGAGCTGGTAGCATTAAGTCTCCTGTATTCAGAGGTGGAGGTAGAGTTTTTGGTCCACAACCAAGAAACTATTCTTTCAAATTGAACAAGAAACTTAAGGAACTAGCTAGAAAATCAGCCCTTACTTATAAAGCAAAAGATAAGAGCATTTCAGTAGTTGAGGATTTCTCTTTCGAGACTCCAAAAACTAAAGAGTATGTAAAAATGCTAACAGCTCTTTCTTTAGATAACAAGAAGACATTGCTTGTACTTCCTGAAAATAATAAAAGCGTTGCTTTGTCAGGAAGAAACGTTCAGAACACAAAAGTGGTGAAAGCTGATATGCTTACAACTTACGATGTGTTGAACGCAGATAACTTGATCCTTAGTGAAGGATCAATTGAGAAAATTGATAACCTATTGAAGAAATAATAATGAGCGTTTTAGTTAAGCCATTGGTTACGGAAAAGGTATCTGCTTTAAATGAAAAAGGCATGTATGGTTTCGTAGTAGATCGAAAAGCCAATAAAGTAGAGATTAAAAGAGAAGTGGAGAAGATGTACGGAGTTACGGTAGAGAGTGTTAACACCATGAACTACTTAGGTAAGTCTAAATCTAGATTCACAAAGTCAAGAGTTATTACTGGAAGAACATCTTCTTACAAGAAGGCTATTGTTACAGTTTCTGAAGGTGATGTAATCGATTTTTATAGCGAAATATAATTTAGCGGAAAATGGCGATTAAAAAATTAAGACCGGTTACACCCGGACAGAGATACAGAGTAGCACCAGGCTTTACAGAGATCACAAAAGATACTCCTGAAAAGTCATTGGTAGTAACTAAGAAGAGAACTGGAGGTAGAAACAATTCTGGTAAAATGACTATGCGCTACATTGGTGGTGGTCACAAAAAGAAATCCAGAATTATTGACTTCAAAAGAAATAAATTCGATGTACCTGCAACTGTAAAGGCTATCGAGTACGATCCAACAAGATCTGCACGTATTGCTTTACTTTATTATGCTGATGGAGCGAAAGCTTATATCATTGCTCCTGAAGGATTAACAGTTGGTCAGGAAATCGTATCAGGAGAAAATGTTGCTCCTGAAGTAGGAAACGCTCTTCCTCTTAGCAAAATTCCTTTAGGAACAATCATTCACAACTTAGAGTTGAAGCCTGGTAAAGGTGGTGCAATGGCTAGAAGTGCTGGTTCTTATGTTCAGCTTTTAGCAAGAGAAGGAAAATATGCTACTATCAAATTACCTTCAGGCGAAACAAGAAGAGTATTAGTTACTTGCCTTGCTACAGTTGGTGCAGTGTCTAACTCAGATCACATGAACGTGAACTTGGGTAAGGCAGGTAGAAACAGATGGTTAGGAAGAAGACCAAGAACAAGAGGTGTAGCTATGAACCCTGTTGATCACCCGATGGGTGGTGGTGAAGGTAAGTCTTCAGGTGGACATCCAAGATCAAGAAAAGGATTGTACGCTAAAGGTAAGAAGACAAGAACACCTAAAAAGTATTCAAATAATCTAATCATAAGTAGAGGTAAGAAATAATGGCAAGATCACTAAAAAAAGGGCCTTATATAGACTTTAGGCTAGAGAACAAGGTAGAAGCCATGAATGAATCAGGTAAAAAGTCAGTAATCAAAACCTGGTCAAGAAGATCAATGGTATCTCCTGATTTTGTAGGACATACTTTTGCCGTACATAATGGCAATAAATTTATACCTGTATATGTAACTGAAAACATGGTAGGACACAAGCTTGGTGAATTTGCTCCTACTAGAAACTTCAGAGGTCACGTTGGTAAAAAAGATAAAGGCAAGAGATAATTATGGAGGCAGTAGCTAAATTAAATAATGTACCTACTTCTCCTCGTAAAATGAGATTGGTAGCCAATCTAATAAGAGGTGAAAAAGTTAATAAGGCCTTAAACATATTGAAGTTTGAGCCTAAGCAAGGTGCAGCTAGACTAGAGAAATTATTGTTGTCAGCTATCTCAAACTGGCAGCAGAAAAACCAGGATGTGGATCTTGAGGATGCAGATCTATTTGTTAAGACTATCACTGTTGACAGCGGTAGAATCTTAAAAAGATTAAGACCTGCTCCACAAGGAAGAGCTCACAGAATTAGAAAAAGATCTAATCACGTAACTCTTGTACTTGATAGTGCAGCTCCACAGACTGAAGAAAAAGTAGAGACTAAAGATAAAAAAGATAAGTAATGGGACAGAAGGTAAACCCAATAGCGTTTAGATTAGGCATCGTTAGAGGCTGGGACTCAGCTTGGTATGGTGGCGATACGTTCGCTGATAAGTTGGTTGAAGACCATAAGATCAGAAAATACGTAAGTGCTCGTATCCCTAAAGGTGGTATCTCTAAGGTAGTTATCGAAAGAACATTAAAAAGAATCACTTTAACAGTACACACGGCACGTCCAGGAGTTGTTATTGGTAAAGGAGGGTCTGAAGTAGATAAAATCAAAGAAGAGTTAAAGCAACTTACAGGTAAAGATGTTCAAATCAACATCTTCGAAATTAAAAGACCTGAGTTAGATGCTAAACTAGTAGGCGAGTCAATCGCTCAACAACTTCAAGCCAGAATTTCTTACAGAAGAGCTATGAAGCAAGCAATTGCTTCTTCTATGAGAGTAGGAGCTCAAGGTATCAAAGTAAAGGTTTCTGGTCGTTTAGGTGGTGCTGAAATGGCAAGATCTGAACAATATAAAGAAGGTAGAATTCCTCTTCATACATTAAGAGCAGACATCGATTATGCTATCAGTGAAGCAAACACTGTTTATGGTAAAATCGGTATCAAAGTATGGATCTTCAAAGGCGAGGTTTATGGTAAAAGAGATCTTTCTCCTAATGTAGGTGGAGGAAACCAAGGCCAAGGCGGTGGAAGAAAAAGAGGCGATGGTCCTAAAAGAAGTAGAAAGAAGTAATTAGTTAACGTGTAGTCACGAATAGATGTGACCTAAAGACATAAAGATATGTTACAGCCGAAAAGAACAAAGTTCAGAAAACAGCAAAAAGGCAGAATAAAAGGTATCGCCCAAAGAGGACATACTATTGCTTTTGGTGCATTCGGAATCAAAGCAATGGAGCCCGGATGGATTACTTCAAGGCAAATAGAGGCAGCAAGGATTGCGATGACCAGAGCAATGAAAAGAGAAGGTCAGGTTTGGATCAGAATATTTCCTGACAAACCAATCACAAAGAAACCTGCTGAAGTAAGGATGGGTAAAGGTAAAGGTGCTCCTGAGTATTGGGTAGCAGTAGTGAAGCCTGGCACTATTCTTTTTGAAGCCGGTGGAATTAAAAAAGAGTTAGCTCAAGAAGCGTTAAGATTAGCGCAACAGAAGCTTCCTTTAAAAACGAAGTTTGTTGTTCGTAGAGATTACGTTGAATAATAGCGATATGAAAAATTCAGAAATAAAAGCACTAGGCCTTGATGAATTGAAGCAAAAGTTAGTAAGCGAAAAAGAAGCTTACAGAAAACTAAAGTTTGCTCATGAGATTTCTCCAATAGAAAATCCTATGAAAATAAGAGAATCTCGCAAACTAATTGCTAGACTACAAACTGAGTTAAGGGCTAAAGAACTTGCAAATTAAAAGTAAGATGGAAGCAAGAAAATTAAGAAAAGAAAGAGTAGGGCAAGTGGTTAGCAACAAGATGGAGAAGTCTATCACTGTTGCTGTTCACAGAAAAGAGAAACACCCTATGTATGGTAAGTTTGTTAACAAAACTACCAAGTTTACGGCTCATGACGATAAAAACGAATGTGGTATCGGAGATACTGTTCGTATTATGGAAACTCGTCCTCTGAGTAAAAACAAAAGATGGAGATTAGTTGAAATCATAGAAAAGGCTAAATAAAATGGTACAACAAGAGTCAAGATTAAATGTTGCGGATAACAGTGGAGCCAAAGAGGTTCTATGCATCCGAGTGTTGGGAGGTACAGGTAAGAAGTATGCTTCAGTAGGTGACAAAATTGTTGTATCAGTGAAGTCTGCACTTTCTTCTAGTAACCTTAAAAAAGGAACGGTTTCAAGAGCTGTAGTTGTAAGAACTAAGAAAGAGGTAAGAAGAAAGGATGGTTCTTATATCAGATTTGAAGATAATGCTGCGGTATTATTAAACCCGAACGATGAACCAAGAGGTACACGTATATTCGGACCTGTTGCAAGAGAATTGAGAGAAAAGCAATTCATGAAAATTGTTTCATTGGCTCCTGAAGTACTTTAATAGTAGAATAAGAAAATGAAAAAATTACACATAAAAAAAGGTGACACTGTAAAGGTAATCTCTGGTAACTCAAAAGGTAAAACAGGGGTTGTTCTAGAAGTTGTTACTGATAAAAACAGAGCGGTAGTAGAAGGAGTAAACGTTGTAACTAAACACGTTAAACCATCAGCTACTAAGCCTGAAGGTGGAATTGAAAAAACAGAAGCTGCGGTTCACGTAAGCAATTTAATGCTTGTTGATCCAGCTACTGGAGAGGCTACCAGAACTGGTAGAAAACTTGACGATAAAGGCAAGTTGCAGAGATATTCTAAGAAAACTGGAGAAATTATTTAAGATGGCTAGTCCGAGATTAAAAGAGAAATATCAGAAAGAAATTGTTCCTGCTTTAAAGGAAAAGTTTCAATACACTTCTATCATGCAGGTGCCTAAGGTAACTAAGATTTGCCTTAACAAAGGTATTGGTGCTGCTGTAGCTGATAAGAAATTAGTAGATGTAGGTGTTGAAGAGCTAACTGCTATCACAGGTCAGAAAGCTATACCTACAATGTCAAAGAAGTCAATCTCTAACTTTAAGTTAAGAGAAGAAATGCCAATTGGTGCTAAAGTAACTTTAAGAGGTGATAAGATGTATGAATTCTTAGATAGACTTCTTTCTATTGCTTTACCAAGGGTAAGAGATTTCAAAGGCGTAAGTGATAAAGGTTTTGACGGAAGAGGTAACTATACATTAGGTGTAAAGGAACAAATCATTTTCCCTGAAATCAGTATCGAAAAAGTAAATAAGATCAACGGTATGGATATCACTTTTGTGACTACTGCTGATTCTGATGAAGAAAGTTACGAACTGTTGAAGGCATTCGGTATGCCATTCGCAAGTAAAAACTAAATATTATGGCAAGAGCTGCAATAAAAGCAAGAGAATTAAAAAGAGAAAAATTAGTAGCAAAGTATGCTGCTAAGAGAAAAGCTCTTAAAGAAGCTGGTGATTATGAAGCATTGGATAAACTTCCAAGAAACGCTTCCCCGGTAAGATTACATAACAGATGTAAACTAACTGGAAGACCAAAAGGCTACATGAGAAAGTTTGGAATCTCTAGGGTTACATTCAGAGAAATGGCTTCTGAAGGTAAAATACCAGGTGTTACAAAAGCTAGCTGGTAATTCTCTTAAATATATTTTTAAAGAAATAAAATGTTTGTATCTTTGCAGGCCGTTTTCAGGGGTAGTAAGGATATAATTAGATTTAAATTAAAATGACAGATCCAATAGCAGATTATTTGACCCGTTTGAGGAATGCTATTAAAGCAAAGCATAAGGTAATTGATATACCTGCCTCAAATATCAAAAAGGAACTTACGAAGGTACTTTTTGATAAAGGTTATATCCTGAACTATAAGTTCGAGGATACTAAAAACCATCAGGGTAATATAAAAATAGCGCTTAAGTACACTGAAGATAACAAGCCTGCTGTTTATAACCTTGAAAGAGTGAGTAAACCTGGTTTAAGAAAGTATACCAAGGCTGATGCTCTACCAAGAGTATTAAACGGATTAGGTGTAGCTATCATATCTACATCTAAAGGTGTTGTTACTGACAAAGAAGCCAGAGAGCTTCAAGTTGGTGGAGAAGTATTGTGTTACGTTTACTAAGAATTAATTAAATAGACATCAATGTCACGAATAGGGAAAAAACCAATTAAGCTTGTTGACGGAGTGTCCTACAATTATGATACTAAGGAAGGTATCATTTCTGTAAAAGGACCAAAAGGCGAGCTTAAACAAAAAATTGACCCTGCTTTCAAATTGGTTGAAAATGAAGGCACGTTAAGTATCGAAAGACCAACAGAACAGAAGAGACATAAAGCTCTTCATGGTTTATACAGGTCTTTGATACATAATATGTTTGAAGGAGTTAGCCAAGGATATAAGAAGCAGTTGGAGTTAGTAGGGGTAGGTTACAAAGCCACCGCTCAAAACAATGTGTTGGAACTAAGCCTTGGATATTCTCACAATATCTGGATGGCCATTCCAAGTGAATTATCTGTATCAGCTGAGACTGAGAAAGGTAAGAATCCGGTAGTAACATTAGAAGGTTACGATAAGCAATTAATCGGACAAGTAGCGGCTAAAATTAAGTCGTTGAGAGAGGTTGAGCCTTACAAAGGTAAAGGTATCAAGTTTGTTGGTCAGTATGTTAGACGTAAGGCTGGTAAGCAAGCTGCTAAATAATTAAAGAGATGGCATTCAATAAGATTAGAAGAAGACTTCGAATTAAAAAGGGTATCAGAAACAGAATTCAGGGTACTACTGAAAGACCAAGATTATCTGTTTTTAAAAGTAATAAGGCTATTTACGCCCAGATTATTGACGATAGTAAAGGACAGACGCTTTCTGCATCTTCATCTGCAGAGTTAGGTTCTAAGCTAAATATTAACACTTCCATAGAAGTAGGTAAGAAGATCGCTGAAAAAGCATCTGCTGCCGGCATCAAAGAAGTAGTATTTGATAGAAATGGTTATTTGTATCATGGTAAAGTAAAAGCTTTAGCTGATGGTGCAAGAGATGGAGGTCTAAAATTTTAAAGCATTATGTCTCAAAGTAATATTAAATCAGTGAAAGCAAGCGAAATCGACCTTAAAGAAAAGGTTGTTGCCATCAAAAGAGTAGCCAAAGTGGTGAAAGGTGGTAGAAGATTTAGCTTCTCTGCTATTGTGGTTGTTGGTGATGGTAATGGTGTTGTAGGTTACGGATTAGGAAAAGCTAACGAAGTAACTGACGCTATCACTAAAGGAATTGATGACGCAAAGAAAAACTTAGTGAAAGTTCCTGTTATTAAGGGAACTGTACCTCACGAGGCTTTAGGTAAATACAGTGGTGGTTTCGTATTGTTGAAACCAGCATCTCCTGGTACTGGTGTTATAGCTGGTGGTGCGATGCGTGCTGTATTAGAAAGTGCAGGTGTACATAACGTACTTGCGAAATCTAAAGGATCATCTAACCCTCACAACGTGGTAAAAGCAACATTTGATGCTCTTACCAACATGAGAGATCCTTTTACTGTAGCTAAAGATAGAGGAGTATCATTGTCTAAAGTATTTAACGGATAAGATCATGTCTAAAGTTAAAATTTCACAAGTAAGAAGTACAATCGGAAGACCTGAGGTACAAAAGAGAACTATCAAAGCTTTAGGCTTAGGTAAGATAAATAAATCTGTTGAAGTGGAATTAACTCCACAAGTAAACGGAATGATTAATAAAGTGAACCATTTGGTATCTGTAACTGAGATATAATTATGAAACTCAATACATTAAAACCTGCAGAGGGTTCTGTAAAAGGAAAGAAAAGAATAGGTAGAGGTCAAGGATCTGGTAAAGGTGGTACTTCTACAAGAGGACATAAAGGTGCTCAATCAAGATCTGGTTACAGCAAGAAAAAAGGTTTTGAAGGTGGTCAAATGCCACTTCAAAGACGTGTACCTAAGTTTGGTTTCACTAGTCCTAACAGAATTGAATACAGAGCAATCAATCTTAGCACTTTAGAAGAGCTTGTAGGCAAAACTAAAGCGAAAGCAATCGATCTTCAATTATTGGTTGACAATGGATTGGCTCATAAGAATGATGTTGTTAAAATATTAGGAAACGGAGAGTTAAAGTCTAAAGTAGATGTTACGGCTCATGCTTTTTCAGCAACTGCAGCTAAAGCAATAGAAGCTGCTGGCGGTAAAGCAACTACGTTGTAATTATGAAGAAGTTTTTTACTACTATAAAGAATATATTTTCAATTGAAGATCTGAGAATCAGAATCCTTAATACTATTGGGTTCTTGATGATTTTCAGATTAGGTTCATTCATCGTGCTTCCCGGAGTTGATCCAGATGCATTAGGTAGTGGAGCTACTGGTGGTATATTCGATCTTTTAAATACCTTTTTAGGAGGTTCATTTAGTAGGGCTTCGATTTTTGCTCTAGGTATTATGCCTTATATTTCTGCCTCAATTGTTATTCAGTTGTTGACAGTGGCTGTACCTTACTTCCAAAAGCTTCAAAAGGAAGGTGAATCTGGAAGAAAAAGATTAACTCAAATCACGAGATTTTTAACAATAGCTATTACAGCAGCTCAAGGCGGTAGTTACTTAGCTGTAACGATACCTGCTGAAGCTATCATGTATTCAGCTGCATTTTTCCAGGTTGCTTCAATGGTAATCTTGGTTGCGGGAACCATGTTCTGTATGTGGCTAGGTGAGAGAATCACCGATAAGGGTATTGGAAACGGTATTTCTATGCTTATTATGATTGGTATCATATCTAGGTTTCCTGGATCAATCGTAAGTGAAATGATGACAAGAGGCATGAGTGGAGCTCTTATGTTTGTGTTGGAAATTGTGGCATTATTCTTCGTGGTAATGGCAACAGTAATGCTAACACAGGCTGCGAGAAGAATACCTATTCAGTATGCAAAGCAAGTTATTGGTAACAAGTTGTACGGTGGTAAAAGAGATTATATTCCATTAAAAGTGAATGCTTCAGGTGTAATGCCTATCATTTTTGCTCAGGCATTAATGTTCATTCCATCAATGATTGCCGGTTTATGGCAAGATAGTGATATCGGGGCATATATTGGAAGTACTTTTGCTGACCCTTACAGCTGGCAGTATAACTTAGTGTTTGGTTTGTTAATACTTGTTTTTACATTCTTTTACACGGCTATTACTGTTAACCCTAATGACATAGCTGATAATTTGAAAAGAAATGGAGGTTTTATTCCTGGTATTAAGCCTGGAAAGCAAACTTCTGAATTCATAGATCAGATTTTAACAAAAATTACATTACCAGGATCAATATTCTTGGCAATCGTTGCTATACTACCTGCATTTGCTGTTCAAGCTGGTGTAAGTGGTAATTTCGCTCAGTTTTTTGGCGGAACATCATTGATCATTATGGTGGGTGTAATTCTTGATACTTTGCAACAAATAGAAAGTTATTTGTTGATGAGACATTATGAAGGAATGATGAAGTCCGGAAAAGTAAAAGGACGATCTCAAATTGCTGCTGCCTAGTTCAGATAATGATTCATTACAAGACTAGAGAGCAAGTAGAACTAATAAAAGAAAGTGCGCAAATTTTAGGAAAAGCGCACGGTGAAGTTGCAAAGCATGTTAAGCCAGGTGTTAAAACCATTGAGCTTGACAGAATTGCAGAAGAGTTCATAAGAGATCATGGAGGAGTACCTTCATTTAAAAATTTCAACGGATTTCCTGCGTCACTATGTATTTCATTAAATGAGAACGTAGTTCACGGATTTCCAAGCGATTATGAATTAAAAGAAGGTGACATTATATCAGTTGATTGTGGTGTCTTCTTCAAAGGGTTTCATAGCGATTCAGCTTACACTTACCCAGTAGGAAAAGTGAATGACGAAACGTTAAAGCTCTTGAAAGTGACAAAAGAGTCGCTTTATAAAGGTATTGAAAAAGCTGTGTGTGGAAATAGAATTGGTGATATAGCCAGCGCTATTCAAAAACATGTGGAACCATTTGGGTATGGTATTGTTCGTGAGTTAGTGGGGCACGGAATAGGAGAAGAACTTCATGAAAGTCCGGAAGTGCCAAATTATGGTAAACCTGGTAGAGGACCTAAACTAAATGATGGATTGGTTATAGCAATTGAGCCTATGATTAATCTGGGTTCTAAAAGTGTAGTTCAGGAAGACGATGGATGGACAATAAGAACAGCAGATAGGAAACCATCTGCCCACTTTGAACATACAGTAGCAATATTTAAAGAAGGAACTGAGGTCTTAACGACCCATAAATATATAGAAGAAAACTTTAAGTTTTAATATGGCAAAACAGCAGTCTATTGAGCAAGATGGTACAATTACAGAAGCATTATCTAACGCAATGTTTAGAGTTGAGTTAGAAAATGGACACGAAGTAATTGCGCATATATCTGGCAAAATGAGAATGAACTATATTAAGATTTTACCGGGTGACAAAGTGAAGTTAGAAATGTCGCCTTACGATTTAACAAAGGGACGAATAGTTTATAGATATAAATAAGATACTGATGAAAGTTAAAGCATCTGTTAAAAAACGTAGCGCTGATTGCAAAGTGATCAGAAGAAATGGGAAGGTCTACGTAATTAATAAAAAGAATCCAAGGTTTAAACAAAGACAAGGCTAAGTTATGGCACGTATTGCAGGAGTTGATATTCCAGATAATAAAAGAGGCGTAATTGCCCTTACCTATATTTTTGGTATAGGAAGAAGTACAGCGCAAAATATTCTTGAGCAGGCTGGGGTGGATCCTAACAAAAAAGCACAAGATTGGACTGATGACGAATCTACAGCGATTCGTAACATTATCAGTGAGAATCACAAAGTAGAAGGTGTTCTTAAGTCAGAAGTTCAACTTAGTATCAAAAGATTGTTAGATATCGGTTGTTACAGAGGTCTTAGACATAGAAAAGGTCTTCCGGTTAGAGGACAAAGAACTAAGAACAACTCTAGAACAAGAAAAGGTAAGAGAAAGACTGTAGCTAACAAGAAAAAAGCTACTAAATAATAAATAGTGTAATTAACGATGGCACAGAAAAGAAAAGATAAAGCAAAAAAGCGTGTAGTAGCTGTAGAGGCTATTGGTCAAGCGCATATCAAAGCTTCGTTCAATAACATCATCATATCAATGACTAATACAACTGGTCAGGTGATATCATGGGCATCAGCCGGTAAAATGGGATTCAAAGGTTCTAAAAAGAACACTCCATATGCAGCTCAGATGGCAGCACAAGATTGCGCTCAAAAAGCTTATGATCTTGGTTTAAGAAAAGTAGAAGTACTAGTAAAAGGCCCTGGTGCAGGTAGAGAATCAGCTATCCGTACTATCCAAAATACTGGTATTGAAGTTACTATGATTAAGGATGTTACTCCATTACCACACAATGGATGTAGACCTCCTAAAAGAAGAAGAGTATAATATTATCTATTAAGAAAGAATAAGAAATGGCAAGATACAGAGGTCCGAAAGCGAAAATTGCTAGAAGATTTAATGAGCCAATATTTGGTCCAAGCAAGGCGGTTGCTAAAAAAGCATACCCTCCGGGCCAACATGGTAGAAGCAGAAGAAGAAAGCAATCTGAATATGCTATCCAGTTAATGGAAAAGCAAAAGGCTAAATACACTTACGGTGTATTAGAGAAGCAATTTGCTAACATATTCAAGAAAGCTTCTAGAAAATCTGGTGTAACTGGTGAAATCCTATTGCAAATGCTTGAAGCTAGATTGGATAACACAGTATTCAGATTAGGTATTGCTCCTACTAGAAGAGCTGCAAGACAATTAGTTCTACACAAGCACATCACTGTAAATGGTGAAATCGTAAATGTTCCTTCTGTTTCTTTAAGAATCGGAGATGTTGTAGCGGTTAGAGAGCGTTCTAAATCATTAGAAGCTGTTACTGATAGCCTTGCAACAAACGGAGCCAAAAGATTCCCTTGGTTAGAGTTTGATGCTAGTGAATTAGCTGGAAAGGTAGTTTCTGTTCCTCAGCGTGATGATATTCCTGAGAACATTAACGAGCAGCTAATCGTTGAACTTTACTCTAAGTAATCGAAATAAAATATTTACTAGTCCCGATCTTTTATCGGGACTACAACAATTAAAGCTAATACTAATATGTCAATTTTAGCATTCCAAATGCCAGATAAGGTCGCCATGGAAAAGGCGGATGACTTTCATGGTATCTTCACATTTAAACCTCTTGAAAAAGGGTACGGTGTAACTATTGGTAATGCCCTAAGAAGAATTTTACTTTCTTCTTTAGAGGGTCATGCCATTACAGGAATTAAAGTTCCTGGTGTGTTACACGAATTCTCAACGATAGAAGGTGTTGTAGAAGATGTTTCTGAAATTATCTTAAACCTTAAAATGGTAAGATTTAAGAAAATCGGAGATTCTTTTGATAATAAAATTACAGTTTCAATAAAAAATCAAAAGGAATTCAAAGCTGGTGATATTTCTAATTTCACTTCTGCTTTTGAAGTACTTAACCCAGATTTAGTAATCTGTAATCTTGATGATTCAGTTGATTTCGAAATCGAATTATCTGTTGACAAAGGAAGAGGTTATTTACCTGCTGAAGAAAACAAACCTGCTGAGCAAGTATTCGGATTTATTCCAATCGATGCGATCTTCACACCTATCAAAAATGTGAAATACAGCGTTGAGAATACAAGGGTAGAGCAGAAAACTGACTATGAGCAGTTAGTTTTAGATATTGAAACTGATGGATCAATTCATCCTGAGAAAGCATTAGAAGGTGCTGCTCACATACTTATTCAGCATTTCATGTTGTTCTCTGACAAGTCTATCGAATTAGAAACTGAGAGAGCTGGTGAAATTGAGCAAGTGGATGAAGAGATGCTTCACATGCGTAAGTTGTTGAAAACTCAACTTAACGATTTAGACTTATCAGTAAGAGCTTACAATTGCTTAAAGGCGGCTGATGTAAAAACTTTAGGCGATCTAGTAAGATTAGAAATTTCTGATATGATGAAGTTCAGAAACTTTGGTAAAAAGTCATTAGCTGAACTTGAGCAATTAGTTCAGGATAAGAACCTTACTTTCGGTATGGATCTATCCAAGTATAAACTTGATGAAGAATAATAAGCAATGAGACACGGTAAGAAATTTAATCATTTAGGAAGAACTGCTCCTCATAGAAGTGCAATGCTTTCTAATATGGCCTCTTCATTGATTTCAAACAAGAGAATCACTACTACAGTAGCAAAAGCAAGAGCGTTAAGAAAATATGTAGAGCCTATCCTTACAAAAGCTAAAGATGACACTACACACTCTAGACGAGTTGTTTTCTCTTACTTAAACGATAAAGATTCTGTTAAAGAACTATTTGATGAAGTAGCAACTAAAATTGCTGACAGACCAGGTGGTTACACAAGAATTCTTAAGTTAGGAAACAGACTTGGTGATAATGCAGACATGTGTATCATTGAGTTAGTTGACTACAATGAGTTGATGCTTGAAGAGAAGGGGGCTAAGAAATCTAAGACTAGAAGAAGCCGAAGAGGTGGAAGCAGCAAGAAGGACGATGCTCCTAAAGCAGAAGCAACGGAAGCAAAATCTGAGAAGAAAGAAGAGCCAAAGGCGGAAGCTGTAGAAGAAGTAGAAGCTAAAGCTGAAGAAGCGAAGGAAGAGCCAAAGGCAGAAGAACCTAAGGCAGAAGCTAAAGAAGAGAAAAAGGATGAAGAGAAAGACAACTAAAACGTTGAATTTCTAAAAAATAGAAGGGATTGGATTTATATCTAATCCCTTTTTTTATTTTTGCACCAAACTAAATTTAATGGATACAACCACGAAACAAAAAGCCTATCTGTTACTTGAAGATGGTCTTCTTTTTGAAGGTACAGCAATAGGTAAAAATGGAACAAAAGGTGGTGAAATATGCTTTAATACGGGCATGACTGGCTACCAGGAAATTTACACAGACCCATCTTATACGGGCCAAATAATTGTTAATACTAATTCGCACATAGGAAACTATGGGGTTATTGAGGATGAAAATGAGTCTGACTATCCTAAAATAAGCGGAATTGTTGTTAATGATTATTCTCCGATAGCCAGTAGACAAAGATCAAATGAAAGTCTCCAGCAGTATTTAGAAAGGCATGAGGTTACAGGCATAGCAGATATTGACACAAGAATGCTTGTTAGGCATATTAGAAGTAAAGGAGCAATGAATGCGATTATTTCTTCTGAATTGAACCCTGATGAACTTAAAAAAGAACTTGCAAAAGTCCCTTCTATGGATGGTCTGGAACTTTCTTCTAAAGTATGTACTAAGGAAAGAAAGAAACTGGGAGATGAAAATGCTGAATTCAAAGTTGCTGTATTAGATTTAGGTATTAAAAACAGCATATTAAAGAACCTTATTTCAAGAGGTGTTTATTGTGAAGTTTTCCCTGCAAAATCTACATTCGAAGATCTTAAATCTTTCAATCCTGATGGTTATTTTATATCCAACGGACCTGGTGACCCATCCGTAATGGATTATGCTGTGGAAACAGTAAAAGAAATACTCAAGGAAGATAAACCATTATTTGGCATATGTTTAGGTCATCAAATCTTAGCCAGAGCCTGTGGCATTGGTACATATAAAATGCACCACGGCCATAGAGGTTTAAATCATCCAATATTAAATTTAGGAACAGGTAAAAGTGAGATTACATCCCAAAATCATGGGTTTGTGGTTTCTGCTGAAGACATAGAGAAATCTGATAAAGTAGAAGTTACTCACCGCCATTTAAATGATGATACTGTGGCAGGTATCAAAGTAAAAGGTAAGAACGCATTTTCAGTGCAGTATCACCCTGAAGCTTCTCCAGGACC
The DNA here is from genome assembly GCF_017068455.1 of Fulvivirga lutea. Classification (NCBI taxonomy): domain Bacteria; kingdom Pseudomonadati; phylum Bacteroidota; class Cytophagia; order Cytophagales; family Fulvivirgaceae; genus Fulvivirga; species Fulvivirga lutea. Next base: position 277,993 of record NZ_CP070608.1, on the reverse strand, counting down.
ACATGATAGCAGATACCTATTCGATCAATTTATTGAATTAATGAAATCTAAAAAATAAAAGATGAGTTTAATAGAAAGCATATATGCAAGGCAAATCCTTGATTCTAGAGGAAACCCAACTATTGAAGTTGATGTAGTTACAGAAAACGGAATTTTAGGAAGAGCAGCAGTACCATCAGGCGCTTCAACAGGTGAAAATGAAGCAGTGGAACTTAGAGATGGTGATAAATCAAAATACTTAGGTAAAGGCGTATTAAAGGCTGTTGAAAATGTAAATGGCGACTTGGCTGAGGAGTTAATCGGTTTTTCAGTATTTGATCAAAAGTTGATTGATCGAATAATGATAGAAGCTGATGGTACACCTAATAAAGCTAAACTCGGTGCCAACGCTATATTAGGTGTTTCTTTAGCCGTTGCTAAAGCTGCTGCTGCTGAGCTTGGATTACCTTTATACAGATATATAGGTGGCACAAATGCAGCGACATTACCAGTGCCAATGATGAACATAATCAATGGAGGATCACATTCTGATGCACCAATAGCGTTTCAGGAATTTATGATTCGACCAGTAGGCGCGCCTACTTTTAGTGAAGCAATTAGAATGGGTACGGAAGTATTTCATAACCTGAAGGCTATCATAAAAGAAAAAGGACTTAGCACTGCCGTAGGTGATGAAGGAGGGTTTGCTCCTAATTTTTCGGGTGGTACGGAAGAAGCGCTTAACAGTGTTCTTGATGCGATAAAGAAAGCAGGCTATACTCCTGGTAAAGATATTACTATTGCATTAGACTGTGCTTCATCAGAGTTTTATGAAGATGGAAAATACAACTACGCAAAGTTCGAAGGTGAGAGTGGTGCTGTTAGATCTAAAGAAGAGCAAGTTGCTTATTTGGCTGAATTAGTAGATAAATATCCAATTGATTCAATCGAAGATGGCTGTGATGAAAATGATTGGGAAGGCTGGAAGATGTTAACTGCCAAGATTGGAGATAAATGTCAACTAGTGGGTGATGACCTTTTTGTAACGAATGTTAAATTCTTAAAAAGAGGAATCGAAGAGAAATCGGCTAACTCAATATTGATAAAAGTAAATCAGATTGGTACGCTGTCTGAAACATTAGACGCTATAGAAATGGCTCATAAAGCAGGATTTACGGCAGTAATTTCTCACAGATCAGGAGAGACTGAGGATGCAACAATTGCTGATATCGCAGTTGCTACTAATGCAGGCCAGATTAAAACAGGCTCTGCATCTCGTTCTGATAGAATGGCCAAGTACAATCAATTACTAAGAATTGAAGAGGAATTGGGTGAAGTAGCTTACTTCCCTAAAAAGTAGAGTATACTGTACGATTACATATCTAAAAAGCCGGTTCTTCAGCCGGCTTTTTTTAGAAAATCGTATTTATTCTTATATTCAAACATATTTTTTAAACTATCATACAATGCAAATTCCAAGATTTAGCAGAAACTTTTACTTCTTGTTTGGTATTTTCTTTTTAATCTGGATGCTTTTTATTGATTCAAACGATATCTACACCCAATACAAATTGAATCAAAAAAGGAAGAACCTTGAAGACCAAAAAGCGTATTATCTAGAGAAAATTACTGAGGTAAAGCAGGAGCGTGAGGAGCTTTTTAGTAGCAAGAAAAAACTGGAGAAATTCGCACGCGAGAAGTACCTCATGAAAAAAGAGTCAGAAGACTTATTTATTATCGAAGAAGAGGAATGAAAAAATACGCTGTTCTATTTGTCTTTGCTTTGATGTCATATGCATCTTTAGCTCAGACAGGGAATGAATTAGATGGTGATAAACTATCTGATAGAATTTATTTTGGGGGTAATCTTGGGCTTCAATTTGGAACAATTACAAACATTGAAATTTCACCTTTAGTCGGGTACCGATTTACTGATGACTTCTCGGCAGGTCTGGGCATCACCTATATTTACTTCAAAAGAGAATTTGACAATTTTGAAGATTTTGAAACTAACATTTATGGTTACCGTCTCTTTGCTAGGCATAATATTCAAGAGCAATTCTATGCACAGGCAGAGTATGAAAATTTGAGCCTTGAATTTTTCAATATTAATGATGGCTCATCAAGAAGAGAGTGGGTTCCGGGGGCATTTGTAGGTGGCGGTTATTTTCAACCATTAGGTAGAAATGCTGGTTTCAATATCGCAGCATTGTATAATGTACTCTATGATGAAGATAAATCACCTTATAACAGCCCATGGGTGTTTAGAATTGGGGTAACCTTGGGATTTTAAGCTAAAGTTTAACACCAAACTTTTCAGCCAACTCCTGCAAATCAGCCACCACTTTTGAATTTAGAGGGATTCCCTCTTTTATTCTTTTAGCTTCAAACTCTCTTTCTGGATCACCTGGTATTAATACCTTCTTACCTTCAATGGCCTTTGTTTCTCTAAAACGGGAAATCCAGTTATCCATGTGAGATTTAAATTCATCGGCTGGCCTCCAGGCATCTATGCGCATAGCACCTACGAAATGACCTAAGCCTTCACCCACCGGATTTTCAGGTAAGGGTAGAAAGCTTACAAACGGAGGCGCCCAAGGCCCATAGTTGGCACCACTGAAAACCGCAGAGAAAATATCTACGATGGATCCTAGTGCATAACCTTTGTGGCTCCCATGTTCTCGATCACCACCTAGTGGAAGTAGTGCTCCGCCATCTTTTAATTCATTAGGGTTAGTGGATGCACTGCCATCTTTTTTCTGTACCCAACCTAAGGGTGCTTCTACATCTTTGCGTTGTAGAATTTCCAGTTTGCCATTAGCAGCAGTAGTTGTTGCTAAATCCGCTACAAAAGGAGGTTGATTTTTAGTGGGTATGCTTACAGCTATAGGATTAGTTCCTAGCATTCTTTCCGTAGCGAATGTAGGAGCTACTAAAGGACTTGCATTCGTCATAGCCATACCAATCATATCTCTTTCTAGTCCCATCATGGCGTGATAACCTGCTATCCCGAAATGGTTCGAATTTTTAACGCTCACCCAACCGGTACCAACTTTATCAGCTTTTTCCATGGCTATTTCCATAGCTTTTGGAGCCACTACCAAACCTAAACCTTTATCACCGTCAACAACTGCTGTACTAGGGGTTTCGTGCACTATTTTAATTTCAGGTTTGGGATTTACTCTATCTGTTTCCCATAGTCGTACGTATCCAATTAACCGTGCCACACCGTGAGAATCAATACCTCTTAAGTCAGCTTTTATTAGAACATTGGTTGCTAGATCAGCATCTGATTCACTACATCCTATTGATAGAAAAATGTTCTTTGTGAATTTTGTTAGTCGCTCAACTGGGATTATTTCTTCCATCTGAATTTTGATTCATTAGCTCAGCCAGAGCACCCTCTTTTAAGGAGTATGTAGATACTCTAACACTTTCAAACTTATATTTTGATACTAGGTAATTTATCAGGCACGAAGCTACAACAATCATATCAACTCGTATCTCAATCATACCGGGAATTTGCATTCGTTCTTCCCGTGTTTTGTTGATCAATTTTTGATGTATTTGTAGATATGAAGATAATGTGAGTGGTAATTCCGGTTTATTTTCATCGAAATCAAGTCCATTTTCTTTGCAGTAGATTTCACTTAAAGTATCGAAAGTACCTGACGAGCCTGCAAGTATCAAAGGTTTGTACTTAGAAAGAGCTGTCACTAATTCGCCAAGATTTTCGTCAAAATACTGATCCAAAGCTTTCATTTCATTGGAGTCTATAGGATCAGACTTATGAAACAGCTCAACTAATCTCTGTCCACCTATTTCAAAACTTCTTTTCCAGCTAATCTCTTTATTATTACCGATGATAAATTCTACACTACCGCCTCCAATGTCCATCACCAACGCTGGTTTTTCATCTAAATTAAGCGCCAGGCTTACGCCTTTAAATATTAACTCTGCTTCCCTATCACCAGTAATAATGGATACATCAATACCTGTAATTTTAAAAATGCTCTTTTTTATATCCTCACCGTTAGTAGCATTCCGGAATGCACTAGTAGCAAAAGCATGAACCTCTTCTATTTTTTCATTTATAATTCGCTCACTAAATGAGCTGAGGGCCTCAATAGCCCTATCTTGCGCATCTAGCAGTATCGTTTGATTATTAATGCCACCAGCACCAATTTTTACAGCCTTCTTTATTCTTTCAATGATTCTGAAATTTTTGCTTCCTAATTCGGCTATCATCAAATGAAAGGTGTTTGTACCACAATCGATTAGTGCAATTTTTTTCATTCAGTAATTATATCAGTTCACAATATAGCTGGGATTTATTAAAAAGCCTATCCGCTTATTGGCTCTCTTTTACTTATATTTGACGCTCTAATCAAATAAATCGATAACTACATGTCTGATAAAAGAGTCTATACATTACCTACAAAAGACGAAAAATATAAACTATTAGAAAGTAAAAATAACGAAGCGTTAAAAGGTGGCGGTGAAGCAAGAATAGAAGCTCAACACGGCAAGGGGAAGTTGACAGCAAGAGAACGTATTGATCTGTTGTTAGATGAGGGCTCGTTTGAAGAGATTGGAAAGTTTGTCATGCACCGTTGTAAAGATTTTGGCTTGGATAAGCAGTACTATTTAGGTGATGGTGTTGTGACTGGCTATGGAACGGTCAACGGTAGGTTGATCTATGTGTTCTCACAGGACTTTACTGTTTTCGGTGGTTCATTATCAGAAACACATGCTGAGAAGATCGTTAAAATTATGGAGTTGGCCATGAAAAATGGTGCTCCATTAATCGGTTTAAACGATTCAGGTGGCGCAAGAATTCAGGAAGGGGTAGTTTCCTTAGGCGGTTATGCGGATATCTTTTATCGAAACACACGGGCTTCAGGCGTTATACCTCAGATTTCAGCTATTATGGGACCTTGCGCTGGAGGAGCAGTTTACTCACCCGCGATTACTGATTTCATCCTAATGGTAGAGAATACTTCTTACATGTTTGTGACAGGGCCGAATGTGGTGAAAACTGTTACTCAGGAGGATGTTTCGGCAGAGGAGTTGGGTGGAGCAAGCACTCACAGTACGAAAAGCGGTGTAACACACTTTTCATGCGCTAATGAAGTAGAATGTATTAATAATATAAAGGCACTGTTGAGCTACATGCCACAAAACTGTGAGGATGATGCGCCAATGGTTGCGTATGAAAGTAAGGCTGATGAAAAAGTACCTTCCTTAAATAACATCATTCCAGATAATCCTAACCAGCCTTACGATATGCGTGAGGTTATTGAAGGCATTGTAGATGAAGATTCTTTCATGGAGGTTCATAAAAACTTTGCTGATAATATCGTTGTCGGTTTCGCGAGAATAGCAGGAAGGAGTATTGGTGTAGTGGGCAATCAGCCTGCGTCATTGGCAGGTGTATTAGATATTGACGCCAGCACAAAAGGAGCTCGATTTGTACGTTTTTGTGATTGTTTTAATATTCCATTATTAGTGTTGGAAGATGTACCCGGATTCTTACCAGGAACAGATCAGGAGTGGAATGCAATAATTACTAATGGAGCTAAATTACTTTATGCTTTTAGTGAAGCAACTGTGCCAAGAATTACAGTAATTACAAGAAAGGCGTATGGTGGAGCGTATGATGTAATGAACTCTAAACATATTGGTGCTGACATGAACTATGCTTGGCCGATGGCAGAAATAGCCGTTATGGGAGCAAAAGGTGCATCAGAGATTATTTTTAGAAAAGAAATTTCTGAAGCCAAAGACCCTGAGGCCAAATTGCAGGAAAAGGTCGATGAATACACAGAGAAATTTGCCAACCCTTACAGAGCTGCCCACAGAGGTTATATTGATGAGGTGATTATGCCCGAAGATACACGCTCGAAGCTCATCAAAGCATTCAAAATGCTTGAGAATAAAGTTGATACTTTACCCAAAAAGAAACACGGAAATATTCCTTTGTAATTATGAAAAAAGAGAGCAGAAAGTTTTTAGATAAGTATTTAAATAATGCATCGCCAACAGGTTTTGAAAAATCAGGGCAAGAGATATGGCTTGAATACATTAAGCCATACATAGATGATTATTTTACTGACACTTATGGAACAGCGGTAGGTGTAATAAACCCAAAGGCAAATTACAAAGTTGTGATTGAGGCTCATGCCGATGAGATTTCATGGTTTGTGAACTACATTACAGAAGAAGGGTATATCTACGTTAGGCGTAATGGTGGCTCTGACCATCAGATTGCACCATCGAAAAGAGTAAACATCCATACAAAAAAGGGCATTATAAAAGGTGTTTTTGGTTGGCCGGCAATTCATGTTAGAAGAGATAAATCATCTGAAGAACAACCTTCACTCAAGAATATTTTTGTCGATGTAGGGTGCACTAGTAAGGAAGAGGTAGAAAAGTTAGGAGTGCACGTTGGCTGTGTAATGACTTTTGATGATGAGTTGATTGACCTTAACAAAAATTACTTATCAGGTAGGGCACTAGATAATAGAATAGGCGGCTTCATGATTGCGGAAGTAGCTAAAATGCTACATGAAAATAAAAAGAAACTAGATTTTGGTCTGTATATAGTCAATGCTGTACAAGAGGAAGTAGGTTTGAGAGGGGCGCAGATGATCGCAGAAAGGATTAATCCTAATATAGCCATTGTAACGGATGTTTGCCACGATACTTGCTCACCCATGTATAACAAAATAGAAAGTGGTCATCAAAAGGCCGGGGATGGCCCTGTTCTGACATATGGCCCTGCGGTGCACAACAATGTGCTTGACATGATTATTGAAGTGGCAGAAAAGAATAAAATACCATTTCAGCGAGCAGCTGCATCAAGAGCTACCGGTACTGATACAGACGCTTTTGCTTACTCAAATCAGGGAGTCGCATCGGCTTTAATTTCGCTACCATTGAAATATATGCATACCACAGTAGAAACTGTACATAAAGAAGATGTTCAGAATGTTATAAAACTTATTTATTCATTCTTATTAAAGGTTAAAAACGGGCATGATTTTCGCTATTTGAAGTAAAATCGAAATTTATTTTTGTAATTTCCTTACATTCAGCTATTTGAAGAGTTGGAATTTTTCAATTAACCAGAATGGTTTCGTATTTTTGTTGCAACCTATGACTAAACTTGAGAAGTGATGAAATTGATCAAAATTATATTTTTAATGGCTGTTTGTACCATGGCGTTTAATACTCAGGTGCAATCCCAAAATCGTCCTGAGCATGAATTGCATGCGATGATGATTTACAACTTTTTGAAGTATATCCAGTGGCCTGGTGATCAGAATGCAGGTGAATTTGTGATAGGCGTACTCAAGGATGACAACGTTTATAACACACTTAATACCTGGTACGGAAATAAGGAGAGAGGTGGTAAGAAGTTCATTATTAAGAAATTTGAATCAGCTTCAGAGGTATCTGGCTGTCAGCTGTTGTATGTTGGAGATAGCGGTAGCAATCAGTTTGAGGATGTTTTAGGCAAAATTGGCTCTAGCTCAACTTTAACAGTTACAAACAGAAGAGGTCTAGGAGAAAAAGGAAGTTGTATCAACTTTAAAGTGTTAGATGGTAGGTTAAAGTTTGAATTGAATCAGGCGGCAATGAATAAAGCCAACTTAAAAACCTCAAGTCAATTAACGGCCATGGCAATATTAATATAACCGAATTAAAAATAATTGAAAGCCATTCGCTAACCAGTGAATGGCTTTTTTATTAGGTAGCCTTTAGATAATCATAATCAAAACTCTTAATTTTCTGTTAATCGGCTTTTAAATTGATGAATAAAACTTCACTAGTCTCTGCTCATACATTGGAGGAAAGCATTAAAAATGCACCTTTTGCTATGTGCTGGATGAATGCCGAAGGTGAGCTGATAGCCGTTAATAATCAGTTTTGCGAATTGTCAGGATATTCTAATGAAGTACTTCTTGCAAAGAAAGTAACAGACATACACCCTGATTTCTCACTAAAAAGCTTTAAAAGTTATTTCTCTAAGCTTTCTTCTAATTCAGAAGAGGCCTTTGATACGCCATTATTGCTTTGTTCGGGCAACGAAAAAGTGGTACAGATTATTCCGCGCATTTTTAAGTCTGACGAAAGCGAATTATTGTGCCATTTTTTAATTGATGTTGAAAAACAACGAAGTGTTGAGCAGGAGTTAATGGCCAATCAGGAGAGGTGGAAAGTGGGTATGGAAATTCTAAATGAAGGGGTTTGGGATTGGAATATTAAGGATAAAAAGATTTTCTTCAGCAATCAGTTTGCGGAAAATTTAGGTTACACTCGAAAAGAGCTAATGAATTTTTTAACTGATTGGAATGACTTTCTACATCCAGACGATTCAGCGAAGTATAGCATTCGGTTAGCTGATCACTTAAAGGGCTTAACAAAGAAATATGAGTCGGAGCATCGATTAAAAAATAAAGCGGGACAATATAGGTGGTTTAAGGATAGGGGAATGGTCATTGCAAGAGATGAAAATGGCCGAGCTACCCGAATGATTGGTAGTAGTTTAGATATCACCGAAAGACTGGAACTTGAAAGTAAGGAGAAGGCCACAACTAAAAGGGCGCTTGAAGATAGTCAGAACAAGTTTCAGAATATCCTTAATTATTCAAATGATGCCATCATAATACTTGATGCGGTAACTCAATCTATTGCCGAGGTAAACCCAAGATCTGAAGATATTTTGGGATTCAGGGGTAAAGAACTCATCGGAAAAAAAATATCGGAATATACTCCCTCACAGCATGATAAGATTAATAAGTTTTTAGACTCTGTATTAAGTAGCAAAAAGGGTTTATCTGCACAGTTTGTATTACAGTGCAAAAATGGGGAGACCATCTCAGCTGAAGTATCAGCTTCGCATTACGCTGTGGAGCAGAACCAGGGAATAATATTAGTGATACAACCCATTTCTCAACAAAAACATATTGAGGGTATTATTACAAGGCTGGTGGAAGAAGCTTTGTCAAAATCCAAGATGGATTTTATTCCCAATTTCATTAGAACAATGGCTGAATACCTCAATGTTTCTATTGTTGGTATATCACAGGTTGTAGATAACGTTCAGGATGAGCTTGAGATTGTTAGTTTGTGGAACAAGGATCATTTTGAAGAAAATTACACCTATAAAGTAAATGGTTCTCCAGCTGAGAAGGTGTTGAAAGAGGGAACTACTTATTATAGACAGGGAATTGCGCAGGCCTTCCCAAAAGATGCATTTTTAACAGCTAATAAATCGCAAGGTTATCTGGGTGTACCTATTTCTGATAGCTCCAAAAAAACTATTGGGCATCTTTTTATTATTGACTCTAAAGAATTGGAGCGAGAGCCGTGGGTTGAGTCACTATTATTAATTGGTGCCAACCGAATGGGCCTTGAAATTGAGCGCAAAAGAGTGGAAGATGAGTTGAAAGAGAGGTTAGAGCTCGAAGGTTTGGTTTCAGATATTTCAGCAGAATTCATTAATGCTAATGAAAAGACAATCAGAGAGTCAATCGACTGGGCCTTGCGGAAGGTAGGCGAATACGTTAATGCAGACAGATCTTACATATTCAAACTGAGTGAAGATGGTTCTTACGGTACAACTACCGCTGAATGGGTGAAACGGGATGTAATGCCTTTAAAATCTGAGTTTCAGAAAGTTTTACGAAAGGATTACCCATGGCCTTTTGAATTGCTTGACGCTAAACGTATGCTTCTAATCTCAGATATTGAAGAGCAGACGGATGACATAGGAGCGTTTCAGAAGATATTCGATCAATACGGCATCAAATCTATGCTGAATATGCCAATGGTGGTTGGTAATAGAGTGTATGGCTACATGGGTTTTGATGCAGAGCAGAAAAATAATTGGTCTATTAATGATATCATTCTTCTTAAGCTTGTGGCGGAAGTAATAGTGAACTCAATTGAGAGAGTGACCATTGAAAAAAGTTTACGGCAAATGAATGATAACCTTGAAAAGGAGGTAAAAGACCGTACAAAAAAGTTGGAGAAGGCACTAGAGGAGGTGAAAGATCTACGAGATAAGCTAGAAGCTGAAAATATTTACCTAAAGGAAGAAATTGGATCTACAAATTATATTGAAAACATAATAAGCCAGGATAAAGATTTTAAGCGCGTTTTAGTTGATATGGAGCATGTTGCCAAAACATCTTCAACAGTATTAATACTCGGTGAGACCGGTACAGGTAAAGAGGTGATTTCCAAAGCAATTCATAGTTTAAGTGAAAGAAAGGATAAACCACTGATAAAGATAAATTGTGCTGCATTGCCCGCTACATTAATAGAAAGTGAATTATTTGGGCATGAAAAAGGTGCATTTACAGGGGCAGTTGCTGCCAAACAAGGTAGGTTTGAGCTGGCCGATGGAGGTACCTTGTTTTTAGATGAAGTGGGTGAAATGCCCATTGAGCTACAACCAAAGCTTTTGAGAGCTTTGCAAGAAGGTGAGTTTGAAAGATTAGGCGGTACAAAGACCATCAAAGTAGATGTGCGCTTAATAGCTGCTACTAATCGCGATCTTGAAAAGGCTGTTGAAGAAGGTAGTTTTAGATCTGATTTATTTTATCGGTTAAATGTGTTTCCGCTATATATTCCGGCTTTGAGGGAGCGAAAGAGTGATATTAGATTGTTAGTGAATCATTTTGTTCAGAGATATAATCAAAAACTGGGAAAAGAAGTAAATAAAATACCACAAAGTGTTATTTCTCAATTGGAGAAATACAATTGGCCCGGTAATGTGCGTGAGCTTGAAAATATTATCGAGCGTGCTGTAATTATTAGCCCTTCTAATCAATTGAAGCTAGGCGACTGGTTTCTTTCGGGTACGAAGTCAACACAAAATGATGATAAATTTGAGACACTCGAAAAATTTGAACGCAACTATATTTTAAAAGTATTACACCACACCAATTGGAAAATTAGTGGACCAGGAGGTGCTGCAGAGGTGCTGGGCCTCAAACCAACAACGCTTGAAAGCAGAATTAAAAAGCTCAATATTTCACGTCAATAATTCACGAAATATCGTGAAAAACACGAAATATCGTGAATAAATATTTCAATTAATCTTTTCTCATTTAGTTGAAAAGCCCTTTTTTGGACTTAAAACCCATTTTTTAGTTTAAATTAATTTTTTGGCACTGCCTTTGTAAAGTGAAGAGCATTGTCCAACTAGTTTATTTAAAAAAAATGAGAAAATTACAAACAACATTTGCATTAACACTTTTACTAATTGCTTCATTAACTGGAAAAGCAGGTAGCGATCGCCCTGTTCACGAAATCCACTCAATGATGATTTACAACTTCATTAAATATATTCAGTGGCCAGGATACGATTCGTCACAAGACTTTGTAATCGGAGTAATTGGAGATGATAATGTATACAGCACACTAAACACTTGGTACGATGGTAAGGTAAGAGGTGATAAGAAATATGCTGTTAAGAAATTCAACTCTGTAAATGAAATAACAGGGTGCCATATTATTTATGTGGGTAAAAATGAAGGAAGATCTTTCGAAAGTATTCAAAGAAAGCTTGCTGGTTATCCTACACTAACTATTACTGACACTCCAGGGTTAGGTCAGAAAGGAAGTGCAATCAACTTTAGAACAGTAAATAACAAATTAGTTTTCGAGCTTAATCAAAAAACTGTTGATCAGGCCAATTTAAAAGTAAGTGGTCAGTTAGCTGCAATGGCAATACTTATATAAGTAAGTCGTACTCGTAGATATTTGATTCTGGTGTTAGGCACCTATAGAATGCCGAAATAATGACAATAAATTATCTAGAGGGGTTGTCCTTAGCTGGGCTGGAGGGAGAAGATATGTTTCATTCAATTGTGGAGAAATCCAACGATATAATTTTAATCACCGATGATGAATATGTGATTAAATATATCAACGGATCAGTGAGAAGAAAATTGGGCACACGGCCCGAGGAAGCTTTAGGCAAAAGTTTATTTGAGTTTATTAATCCTGAAAAGCAGAACTCATTACGAGATTTTGTTAACAGAAGAGATAATAGTAAAGAGAGTAAGCTTACAGAAATATGTCTACTGGCAAAGAAGGGTGGCACATTGTACTTTGATGTTACAATATCTAATCTGTTAAAAAATGAAGAGGTTGGAGGTTTGGTAATCACGCTTCACGACATCACTGATAGGAAAATTGCAGAAGAGAAGCTAAGGAAAGCCAACAACGAACTAGATCAATTTATCTATAAAACCTCTCACGATTTAAGAGCGCCATTATTATCAGCACTAGGTCTAGTAGAGCTAGCCAGACAGGATCCGGAGAAGGAAAAGCACGACTACCTGGGTATGATAAGAAAGAGTTTGTTAAAACTCGACCATTTTATAGAAGACATCAACAGTTTTTACAGAAACGAGAAGTTAGCAATACGAAATGAAAGAATTGACTTTGAAGAAATCATTAAAGAGGAACTTGATCAGCTCACTAATTTTTACAATGCTGATCATGTTGCTGTTACTTACAATATAAACCGAATATCAGATTTATATTCTGATTCGGTGAGAGTAAAAACCATTCTGACCAATGTTATTTCCAATGCCTTTAAATACAGCGATAAGGGAAAACAGGAGTCATACTTAAAAATAAACATTCAGGTTACGCCTGATGAATGCAATATTAAGGTTGAAGATAACGGTATCGGTATCAGACAGCAGTACCTTAATTATATCTTCGATATCTTTTACAGGGCAGATGAAAATGCCAAAGGATCTGGTTTGGGGTTATATATAGTAAAAGATACAGTTGATAAACTTGGTGGACAAATAAGGGTGCAGTCTGAGTATGGTAAAGGAACTTCCTTTACCATATCGATACCAAACTTCCTTAATACCGAAGTCCACGCCCGAGCATTTTCATTAAACTAATTTTTTAATTCTTATTGTCTCAGCTAGCTTTGAATAGATGGCTGAGAAACAACTTTTTAAAGACCAAATGGGGTCTGAGGTCATAATACCTCATTCCCCCATGCGGGTAATTTCCTTAGTTCCTTCACAAACAGAGTTGCTTTTTGACTTAGGTTTGGAGGATAAAATAGCAGGTCTTACTAAATTCTGTATACATCCAGCTGACAGCGTAAAATCAAAACCAATAATTGGAGGTACAAAGAACTTTAGATTTGATAAGATTGATGAAATTCAGCCTGATCTTATAATTGGTAATAAGGAGGAAAATTATGAGTCTGGTATTAATCAGCTTAAAAAGAAGTACCCGGTTTGGATGAGTGATATCTATGATTTGAATGATTCTCTAAATATGATCACTTCTATAGGCACGATATTTAGAGTAGAAGATAAAGCGAACCGATTGGTTAATTCCATTAGAACGTCATTTGATCAATTACCAGAATTTAAAAAACTTACATGTCTTTACTTCATCTGGAATAAACCCAAGATGGTGGTTGGAAAGGATACCTTTATCAATAAAATGCTTCAAAAGTCGGGTTTTGAAAATTTAATTTCACCAAGCAGATACCCTGAGCTTAGTTTGGAAGAGTTAGAAAATCTTCAGCCACAAGTGGTGCTTCTTTCATCCGAACCATTTCCGTTTAAGAAGAAACATTTAGAGGAATTTGAAGAGCTCTTCCCAAAATCTAAAATTCTAATTGTAGATGGAGAATTGTTTTCGTGGTATGGGAGTCGATTATTAAAAACAGCGGATTATTTTAAACAGCTTCGGGCTAAGCTAGACCCACTTTTCTAAAGTCGTTCCAAAAGCCAGGATAGGACTTATTCACTACCGATGGATCTTTAATTTCCACTTTACCTAACATGCATAAAGGGGCGAAAGCCATAGCCATTCTGTGATCTTCGTATGTATCTATTACCAAATGATCCCATTCAGGATTTGGTGCAGGTTCTAAAATCCAAACATTATCAACCTCATATAAGGCTGCACCAAACTTGCTAAGCTCAACTTGTAGTGCCTTTACTCTGTCTGTCTCCTTTATTTTAAGACTTTCTAACCCGGTGAACTTTGCCTTTATTCCTTTGGCAGCACATACCACGGCTACTGTTTGAGCAAGGTCAGGACAATGAGTAAAATCATATTCAAACGAATTGCTGTATTCTGCTTTAGTCAACACTGCCCCTTCTTCATTAAAAGTAGTGTTCACTCCTAATGATTGCATTATCTTCCAGATAACACTATCACCCTGTATGGCGTCAGGCTTTAATCCTGCCAACGTTATGCTAGAATTTTTACTCAATGCAACTAGACTATACCAGTAACTCGCAGCGGACCAGTCAGGTTCGATAGAATAGGTAGCGTCTTTATACTTTTGAGGAGGAATTGAAATCACATTTGCACTAAATTCTCCCGCTGCTCCAAAGTGTTTCATTACAGCAAGAGTCATTTCAATATAAGGCTTACTACCTATTTTCCCCTCCAGGTTTATTTTTAAGCCACCTTTTAATAAAGGAGCCACCATCATTAAAGCTGAAATGTATTGGCTACTAACATCACCGCGCATCTTTATTTCTTTAACCTCTGTAGCAGCAAATCCTTCAATTTTAATTGGTGGAAAACCTTCTCTTTCGACATAACTAATTTTGGCTCCAATACTTTTTAATGAATCAACAAGAATACCTATTGGTCGCTCTTTCATTCTGGCGGTTCCGGTTAGTATTTTATGTTGATTAGTAATGGCCAAAAAAGCTGTTAGAAAGCGCATGGTAGTTCCTGCATCAAGAACATCCAATAGTTCCGAATCAGAGTGTAAAAGGCGTATCATGGTTTGTGTATCTCTTGCTTCAGATAGATTTTTTATCTCAGATTTTCCTTTTGCCAGAGCATGAACAATTAAGGCACGGTTGGCAACACTCTTTGATGCAGGGAGTTGTATAATTTTTGGATCAAAATTTGATGTAGATGGAAGTAAGATACTTTCTTCACTCATAATTTACTTTCTATGTGAAGAGAACAATTATAGAGGAAAAAACGTATATAACAGTATATAAACAAACTATTTGTCTCTAGTAAAACTTTAAATTGAAAATGAAAACAGGTAAAAAATTGGCTTTGTTATTTGGTTTAGCAACAGGTGCGGCTGTGGCCTTTATGGCTTTTGGGAAAACCGGTAAAAAAGTTAGAAGTTCAGTAGTAAAAAAAGCATCTGAATTAGACAATAAAGGAAAAACAGACCTTTATGATGAATCAGATGTTAACTACACATGATTTAAGAAGTTTAAAGCTTCAAACGTCTCTTTTTTAGAGATTGTACAGTCGAAGGTTGCTTCTCCAATAGAGTTTAGCAAAACAGCTAAAACATTGGAGGTGTTATTTTTTTTATCTTGCCCCATTAAATTCCAAAGTATTTCAAAAGCTTCTTCTTTAATAACCCTCAATTTATAGTGGTTTGAAATATGATGGGTGATTTCATTTAACACATCTTTTGAAATCATATTCCTTTGAAAGGAAATATGGCTTTCACAAATCATTCCTAATGCAATGGCTTCACCATGTAACAAAGGCTCATCAGTATTTAAAAAGTGGCTTTCAATGGCGTGACCCACTGTATGTCCAAAGTTTAATATTTTTCTTAATCCAGATTCTCTGGGGTCTTCACTTACTATCTGGTTTTTTATTTTAACCGAGTGTTTAATAATCTCTAACCAATCGAGGGAGTTAAACTCTGACTGAGAAAGAGTATTCCACCCATTAAAATCTCTAATCAGATGGTGCTTTATAACCTCCGCATAGCCTGATTTTAATTCATTCTCTGGCAATGTCCTTAGAAAGATAGCATCAATAAGTACAGCTTCAGGCTCAGCAAAAAGTCCAATGTGATTTTTAAACCCGTTAAAATCTACACCTAATTTTCCACCCACACTTGCATCTACCTGTGCGAGTAATGTAGTAGGGATGTTTATAAATCGAATACCTCTTTTATATGTGCTGGCGCAAAACCCGCCCATATCTCCAATAACACCACCACCAAGATTTATTACGAGTCCGTGTCTGTCAAAAGAATACTCAGTTAGTTTCTGCCAGATGAAGGTACAGGTATCTAGTGTCTTATATTTTTCCCCGGCATTTATTTCAATTAACTTATAATCTTTAGTATCCAATAATGGCAAGCAATGCTTTAAGGTGTTTTCGTCCACAATAACAGCCAGCTTGCTATACTTGGTGCTATCGAGTATCCTATTTAGTTCTTTACTTATTTGTGTTGAAAAAATAACGTTGCTCACAATTATTTGCTGGTAGTTGAAGCTTCAGAAATACTTGTTTGTTTTTTTATAGATTCCTCATGAATTATCTTGTAAATATCTTCGATGAACTCTCTTCTTAATTGCGCATCTTCAGCCCATTTCCCTCTACTCTGCATTATATCCTTCCACCTGTTTAGTTGGAATATAGAGACGTTGTTTTCTTTTTTATAAACACCTAATTCATCCACCAAATCCATTCTATTCCTTAGAACCTGTATGAGCTCTTGATCAACTTCGTCAATTTTATCACGTAATTGCTCCAGTTTAGATAAAAATAAGGCATTATCTGAGGTTGCAGACCGTACTTGCAAAGTACCAAGAAGTCTCTCCAGAGTTGCTGGTGTAATTTGCTGTTTGGCATCGCTAAGTGCTTTATCCGGATTTGGATGCACCTCTATCATTAAGCCATCATAATTAACATCTAGTGCCTTCTGAGAAACGGCTTCTATTAAACCTCTCTCACCAGCAATGTGACTCGGGTCTCCAATTAATGGCAGGTCCGGGTGAAGCCTTTTTAATTCTATGGGTATCTGCCATAAAGGCTCATTTCGATATTTCGATTTTCTATGTGATGAAAAACCCCTATGTATGGCGCCTAATTTAGAAATACCTGCATTAGATAGGCGCTCCAATGCTCCTAACCACAAGGCTAAATCAGGATTAATTGGGTTTTTAACAAGAACAGGAATGTCAACTCCTTTCAATGAGTCTGCAATTTCTTGAACTGTAAATGGGTTTACAGTGGTTCTGGCACCTATCCATAAAACATCAACACCATATTCCAGAGCCAATTCTACGTGTTGTGCCGTAGCTACTTCAATAGCAAACTGAACATCAAAATCCTTTTTAATGTCTTTAATCCATTGCAATGCGGGGCTTCCTATGCCTTCAAACGTATTTGGTCTGGTTCTTGGCTTCCAAATACCCGCACGAATTACTTTGACACCTATTTCGCTCAACAACTGCGTACTTAAACGTAGTTGTTCTTCACTCTCGGCACTACATGGCCCAGCAATCATTAAAGGCGATTTATCTTTCTTCCAGAGGGTTTCTATTCTTTCTCTCATACTAACACAATTTAGGGTAGCTGCCTAACCATTTAATACTATCATTATCTGCCAGCAACTGACTGACGGATGCGTCATCAAAATGTCCATCAAATTCTAATAGAAACTGATAACTAAAACCTTTGCCTTTTTTTGCAGGATAACTTTCAATCTTGTTCAGATTGATGTTAGCATCATAAAATTTTTGCAAAAAATTAACGAGACTTCCTGGTTCGGAAGAAAGCTTAACCAATATCGATGTTTTATCATTACCGCTTTTATTATTCTTAAAATCATCTGAAATGATTAAAAAACGTGTAAAGTTGTCTGCACTATCTTCAATATTATCAAACAAAACAGGCAGTTTATACAGCTTAGCTGCAATGGGTGAGCAGATAGCTGCTGTGCCGCTTTTCTCAGAGGCCAATTGAGCTGCTTTACTGGTTGAATCTACAGGTATTAATTCAACGTCATGGTTGAAATATTCTTCTATAAATTTACTGCATTGCTGAAAGGCAATATCTTTTGAATAAATTTTAGTTATTGCTTTCAGGTCATCATTGATGGAACCGAAAGTAAAGTGAATAGGCATTGGTAATTCGGCTACGATATTAATATCTAAACTATTTAAAAGCTTAATAGTATCATTAACTATGCCTTCCTGATTGTTTTCAACAGGGATCACACCAAATCTAACCCTTTTGGTGTCCACAGCTTCAAAAACACTTTTAATGGTTTTTAGCGGTATGTATTCACTTATTGCTCCGAACCTACTTTCTGCCGCCTGATGCGTAAAGCTACCCTCAGGCCCGAGGTAGGCCACTTTTTCCGACAATTCAATATTTCTACTTACAGCAAAAATTTCAAGAAAAATTGCCTCAATCGCCTTCTTGTTCAATCTGCCAGTAGTAAGCTCAGATAACCTTTGAATGATGGCCTGTTCCCTGTCCGGCCTGTAAATGGCTCCATTGGAGTTTCTCTTCAAATCACCTATAGATTTAACAACTTCCATACGGTCATTCAATAAACGCAGTAATTCTGCATCAATAGAATCAATTTTGACTCTTGCTTCCTCTATAGAATTGATCTCACTCATAGCAGACTAAGATATTAAATTAAAACAAATCAGTTGATTATAGGTTATTTTATATCTTTGACTCAATAAATTTTACCTATGCAATTAGCATCGAATATTTCTTTTGATGATACATCCATCGCTTTTGAAGCGAAGTCAAATAAAGCACTAAAAAAGGCTAATTTTCTTTTTACAGTAGTTAACAATCCGACTATTTCCAGCTTAGCCACAGGATCTGTGAAGTTGGGGATGGCACTACGCTTACCAATAAAGGGAATTATAAAGTATACCATATTTGAGCATTTCTGTGGTGGAGAAACCATTAAGGAAAGTGAGAAGACCATTAAGGAGCTCAGTGATTATTCTATAGGCACTATTTTAGATTATTCTGTAGAGGGAGAGGAGGATGAAGCTTCTTTTGATAAAACAAAAGATGAAATCCTTAAGACTGTAGAGTTTGCGAAGTCATCACCAAGTATACCATTCAGTGTTTTTAAAGTAACAGGTTTGGCGAATACTAATCTGCTTATTAAAATTCAGAATGGAGAAACGCTTACAGAAAAGGAGAATAAGGCCTTTGATAGAGTAAAGGAAAGAGTAAATACCATTTGTAAAAAAGCCTTTGAAAGTAATGTGCCAATCTTAATTGATGCAGAAGAAACCTGGCTTCAGAATCCGATAGATGATATGGCCTATGCCATGATGAAGGAATACAATAAAGAAAAGGCCATTGTTTATAATACACTTCAAATGTACCGTACTGGCACTCTGGAGGCGTTAAAGAATGCCTTTCATTATGCCGCCATGGATAACTATTACTTAGGTGTAAAGTTGGTTAGAGGTGCCTACATGGAAAAGGAAAGAGAAAGAGCTGAAGAAAAAGGGTATCCTAGCCCTATTCAACCAACAAAAGAGGCAACAGACGATAATTTTAATAAGGGCTTAGCTTTTTGTATCGATAATAAACAAAGAGTGTCAGTTGTTTGTGGTTCGCATAACGAGTATAGTAATTATTACCTGGCTTTACTGATGGAGAAACACAGCATGAATAATAATGATCCTAGAGTATGGTTTGCCCAGCTTTATGGTATGAGCGACAATATTTCATTTAACCTAGCGAAGGCAGGCTATAATGTAGCCAAATATGTTCCTTACGGACCTGTAAAGTCCGTGATACCGTATTTGCTGAGAAGAGCAAGCGAAAATACCTCGGTAGCAGGCCAAAGTAGTAGAGAGTTGTCCTTAATACGAAAGGAACTAAAGAGAAGAAAATCACTTCTCTAAAATCACGAATTCAACGCGTCTGTTTTTTTCTCGGCCAGATTCATCCTCGTTGGTTTCTCTTGGTTTAGTTTCACCAAAACCAAAGGAAGATAGTCTCTTATCTTTAATACCATTATCTACCAAATATTCAAGTACTGCTCTCGCACGGTCTTCTGAAAGCTTCTGATTGTAATCGTCCTTACCAATTGAGCAAGTATGTCCGTCCAGCTGTATTTTTATTTTCTTATTGTCCTCTAAGAATTTTATCACCTTATTCAATTGAGGTGCTGATTCAGGTCTCAATGTCGCATTATCAAAGTCAAAATAGATGTTATCCAATGAAATTCGCTCTCCAACTTCAATGGGAGACATTAAAATGTCTTTATTAACACTATCACTCTCATAAATAGAGTGCATGTCCATCGGTTCATGTTCAACGGATATATAGCCTTCTCTCTCTGCGTTTATTTCGTAAACAGCACCTATGGGTATGGCAAAGCTGTAAAAACCATCTTCTGATGTGTACACTTCAGCTTCAATGAAGTGATTGGTTGTATTGCTGAGTGTAATGTCAGCTTTATCAAGTGGAACCAACGTGTTTTTGTCAAGCACTTTTCCATATACTGTAACGATTGGCTCAGGTAGATGCATTGCCGGTAATTCAATCCTATATATATCGGCATCATCGCCAGTTCCGTTAACATAGTATGCATACTTGCTATCATACTCTAACTGAAAAAATATCTGGTCGTCACCGTTATTTATCAATGGCCCCAAATTCTCAGGTTCACTCCAATTAGTCCATGAATCATCCAATCGGTGAGAAACAAATATGTCACTGCCTCCAAAACCTAAATGACCTTTTGAAGAGAAATATAAGGTCTTACCATCTGGTGCTAAAAAAGGAGAAGACTCTTCATCAGAAGTATTGATTGTTTTACCCAAGTTAATAGGCGTTCCATAATTACCGTTTTCTTTTACATGACTGACATATAAATCTCTCTTACCAAAAGACTCTCTTCTCTGTACTGACATCAAAATTGATTTTTGATTTTGACTCATGAAATAATTGGCATAAGGAGAATAATTTTCAGGATTTTCGATAATTACATCTCTGATAGATGAAAGCCCACTATCTAACTTGTAGGCTATTGATAGCCCTTCTATCATTTTATTTTTCTTGTATCTATTGCCAAGCAATAAAATGTACCCACTCTTATTTGGGATAATTGAACAGATGAAATTTGGTCCGTCATTGTTCAAAGGAGCACCGATATTAACTGCCTTTTGCCATTCGCCATATGCATCTTTTTCTGCATACCAGATATCTTCTAAATCTTTATGGCCACCAACATTACTAGGATCCTGAACTCTGCTGAAGAACATGGCATTAGCATCAGGTGTGATAAGCGGTTTCAAATCTTTATAAGGACTGTTGATACTTTCACTCAACCGTTCAGGGTCTACTGAGGCATAAATTCCTGTAGCAAATTCAACATTAATTTTAATTGGCACTTCTGAGTCTGAGATTGCTATGGCATCAATTCCATTGTGTCCCGGTACTTTACTACCATCTATTTCTACTTTAATCGCATTTACTTTATAGGGCGTTTCTTCCAAAAAAACATTCAACAAACGACCCTTAATAGGTATTGGCTTCGGGTTAAAGATGTTAATGAGATGTTCATTGCCCTGTTCATCATAAGCATATACTTTGGAAACGGCTGTGGGGTTAAGAGATTCTGCAATGGCAATCTGCTTTATATGAATAGCCTCTTCGAAGCCTACTTTAATAAAATCTAATTCTTTTGCCTTTTTTGGTGCCCAGGCCCTGGTAGATCCTTCACTTCCAGGATATATATTAGGTTCACCAAGCACTTGTTTAGCTTTATGAGAATCATCACCTAATAGCACTAAATGTCTTGATGCAGTCCATTCAGACGAGACTTCCAATACTTCACTTGCCCAGAGTACTTTTTGGGAATAATTGAAATGAGAACAGGTAATAAGAATTAATGTAATTAAGTATCTCATTTAGTATCTAGACTTTGGAGGTGTATGACTTGCAAATCTGTAAGCCAAATTAATTTCATAGGTTCCAATTCCTCTATCATTATATCTTAACGAAGATGTATTCCAGTCATAGCTAAATGCAACTTTGAACAGAGCTGTTTCAAATTCAGTCAGAAGAATAAATGAATCATTCACTCTATACCAACCGCCAAGTCTGGCTATGCCATACTTTACTTTTCCACTATGAAACGTAGTGAGCTTATAGCTTAAATAACTGCCTATATTGTTCTGGGTAGTTTCGTCCTGATAAGCAATTAAATAGTTGATTGATGCTGTTGCCTTGTGAGATAGATTAAAGACTATGCCGCCATGATATTTCCATAATAGAGGTAATTGCTGCGATTCAGTGTCTAACAGCGATTCATTCGGATTATTTAAATGAGAAATTGATAGACCTGAATTGGCACTATTAATAAGTGCATTTTCTCTTGGTAGCGGGGTCCACCAATAAAAGGCGCCAGCATTAATATCGATAAATGTTCTTCCTCTAAGGTTGCTTACTTCAGATGGACTTATACTGGCATCAAACCCAATAAAAGCATCGTACTGCTCCCCCCATTGCAAATTATCCGGGTCTATCCGTTTATTAATTGCACCTATCTGTAATCCAAATGAAATTAAGTGAACGTACTGTTTATCCAAAGGTAAATTGTAAGCACCGGTGATATTCCCACCAGTGGTTTTAAAATTATTATCCTCACCAGCTACATCACTATAAACAGATACCCCGAGAGCACCTACATGTCCAAGAGGTTTTTGGTGTTTATTTTTGTAATAAGGAACAATTGCAGAAAATTGACTGGTTGTATAAGGAAATAGCAGGTTTTGCCATTGAGACCGATGCCCAAAACTAACAGTAACGTCAGGTTCTATTCCAGCAAGTGCCGGATTTAAATAGAGTGTACTATTAAAAAATTGAGAAAATACGGCATCTTGTCCTTGTACATTGCTTGTCAAAGGAAGAAAAATAACTATAACAATTAAAACTTTGAGCCACCTATTGCTCATCTCATTTAACCAAGGTTATAGTCCCTGTTTCTTCAAATGGGTTGCCGTTATTAAATTTACCACGGACAGTATAAGTGAATACATTATTCCCTTTTTCTTCGCCTGAAGTCTCTCCATTCCATCCAAAATTTTGCGCTTCATCAAGATTTGAAGTTCTATATACAACTTGACCCCATCTGTTATAAATAAAGAATTCAAATCCTTCGTTTGAGAGGTCTTCGCCATATACTTTAACTGAGCTGTTTTCAGGGTTAGAAGAAGTTGGACTAAATACGTTTGGTATAAACAAGTTGTCATTTTCTATCACTGTAACATCAATGCTTTTTGAATCAGAGCAATCACCATCGTTTGTTGACAAGGTAATCTTATAGCTTCCTACAGACTTATAAACATGTGCTACTTCAGGTAATGATGAAGTCACTCCATCCGAAAAATCCCAGTTATATGAATTTGCTTCTCTGTCATTTGCAATAAAGTCATACTTTACACCAACTAACATCTCTCCGTTCTTTAACTCAGGTGAAACACTAAAATTAGCAGTAGTACCGATAACATTCGTTACTGCAAAAAATTCAGTATTCGAACAACCATTATTAACAGTAAGTATAAATTGAACCTTATCCTCTTCTTCGATAGCAATGTATGTTGGAACTTTCATATCAGCACCTTGCAGGTTACCTGATCCTGTTGTGGTCCAACTGTAAGAATTACCTTCTCCACTAATATCATTATTCAAGGTAATATCCGTGCCAAGACAGTAATTAGGATCAAGGTAAATTTCTCCTTCTGGAGTAGATGCAGAAGTCACAGAAGCACTTCCACTCACAGTACCCTGACAATTAGCATCCTGAACACTTATTAAAGAGTAGCTACCAGCGTTTGCTTCGAAAGAATAGTTATTGCCCTCCACAGTCACTTCAGTAGTTTCAGTACCATTAGAATAAGTCACAACGAAAGGTGCTGTACCTGATAAGTCGATAGACACTGTAGTCGTGCCTTCGCCACAAATTTGTCCGCCACCAGAAATGGAAGCAGTAGGGGCATCCGATTGGCTTACCACAGCCTGACCGTTTACAGTACCCTGACAATTAGCATCCTGAACACTAACTAAGGAGTAGCTACCAGCGCTTGCTTCGAAAGAATAGTTATTGCCCTCCACAGTCACTTCAGTAGTTTCAGCACCATTAGAATAGGTAACAACGAAAGGCGCTGTACCCGTTAAGTCGATAGACACTGTAGCCGTGCCTTCGCCACAAATTTGTCCGCCACCAGAGATGGAAGCAGTAGGGGCATCCAATTGACTTACCACAGCTTGACCGTTTACAGTACCCTGACAATTAGCATCCTGAACACTTACTAAAGAGTAGCTGCCAGCACCTGCTTCGAAAGAATAGTTATTTCCCTCCACACTTACTTCAGTAGTTTCAGCACCATTAGAATAAGTCACAACGAAAGGCGCTGTACCTGTTAAGTCGATAGAAACTGTAGCTGTGCCTTCGCCACAAATTTGTCCGCCACCAGAAATAGAAGCAGTAGGGGCATCCGATTGGCTTACCACAGCCTGACCGCTTACAGTTCCCTGGCAGTTAGCATCTTGAACACTAACTAAGGAGTAGCTTCCAGCGCTTGCTTCGAAAGAATAGTTATTGCCTTCTACAGTCACTTCAGTAGTTTCAGCACCATTAGAATAAGTCACAACGAAAGGCGCTATACCTGTTAAGTCGATTGAAACTGTGGCTGTGCCTTCGCCACAGATTTGTCCACCACCAGTCAGCAGTGCGGTTGGTAATTCAATTTCAGACACAGAAGCTGTACCGCTAACAGTACCATTATAATTAGCATCCGAAACTGAAACCAAGCTATAGTTTCCGGCTGGAACTTCAATTAAAATTTCATTTAATTCAGTGGTTTGATCAAAAGTATCTACACCATTACTATAAGTGAAGTTAAAAGGAGATGTACCACTAAAGTTGATTTGAATTGTCCCACTACTTCCGGCACAAAATTCACCACCACCAGAAAGTGTTGCAGTTGGTATTTCAAACACTTCTACTTCTACAATATTTGTTTCACCCCAGTAATCTTCACAACCTACAATTCTAGCGCATCGGATGTAATACATTGTTTGCAACAGTCCTGAAATAGGTAATTCAGTTAAATTTTCAGAACCGGCAACCATACTCCAGCTAGAATTTCCAACAGTATTGGGCACATTTTCCTCGCTTTGCAACCACACATATTCAAAGTCAACACCTTCAAATGGGCTGGAAGGTAATTCTACATTGTTAATGATATTTGTTCCCTGTGGGTTATATGGTCCACTAAAAGCAATGATTCCACCATCGATATTTTCTGGCGTACAAGGATCTACTGCTACTTCAACAATATTTGTTTCACCCCAGTAATCTTCACAACCTACAATTCTAGCGCATCGGATGTAATACATTGTTTGCAACAGTCCTGAAATAGGTAATTCAGTTAAATTTTCAGAACCGGCAACCATACTCCAGCTAGAATTTCCAACAGTATTGGGCACATTTTCCTCGCTTTGCAACCACACATATTCAAAGTCAACACCTTCAAATGGGCTGGAAGGTAATTCTACATTGTTAATGATATTTGTTCCCTGAGGGTTATATGGTCCATTAAAAGCAATGGTTCCGCCATCGATATTTTCTGGCGTACAAGGATCTACTGCTACTTCAACGATATTAGTTTCACCCCAGTAGTACGAGTCACAGCCAATGATTCTAGCACATCTTAGGTAATAGGTAGTTTGGAATAATCCTGAAATAGGCAGTTCGGTTAAGTTTTGCGATCCTTCCACTAGGCTCCAATTGCTGTTGCCAACATAATTTGGCTCATTGACCAAGCTCTTTACCCACACATATTCAAAGTCAACACCTTCAAACGGGCTGGTAGGTAGTTCCACATTGTTAATGATATTTGTTCCCTGTGGGTTATATGGTCCATTGAAAGCGATGGTTCCGCCATCGATATTTTCAGGAGTACAAGGGTCAACTGCTACTTCAACGATATTAGTTTCACCCCAGTAGTACGAGTCACAGCCAATGATTCTAGCACATCTTAGGTAATAGGTAGTTTGGAATAATCCTGAAATAGGCAGTTCGGTTAAGTTTTGCGATCCTTCCACTAGGCTCCAATTGCTGTTGCCAACATAATTTGGCTCATTGACCAAGCTCTTTACCCACACATATTCAAAGTCAACACCTTCAAACGGGCTGGTAGGTAGTTCCACATTGTTAATGATATTTGTTCCTTGAGGATCATATGGTCCATTGAAAGCGATGGTTCCGCCATCGATATTTTCAGGAGTACAAGGGTCAACTGCTACTTCAACGATATTAGTTTCACCCCAGTAGTACGAGTCACAGCCAATGATTCTAGCACATCTTAGGTAATAGGTAGTTTGGAATAATCCTGAAATAGGCAGTTCGGTTAAGTTTTGCGATCCTTCCACTAGGCTCCAATTGCTGTTGCCAACATAATTTGGCTCATTGACCAAGCTCTTTACCCACACATATTCAAAGTCAACACCTTCAAACGGGCTGGTAGGTAGTTCCACATTGTTAATGATATTTGTTCCCTGTGGGTTATATGGTCCATTGAAAGCGATGGTTCCGCCATCGATATTTTCAGGAGTACAAGGGTCAACTGCTACTTCAACGATATTAGTTTCACCCCAGTAGTACGAGTCACAGCCAATGATTCTAGCACATCTTAGGTAATAGGTAGTTTGGAATAATCCTGAAATAGGCAGTTCGGTTAAGTTTTGCGATCCTTCCACTAGGCTCCAATTGCTGTTGCCAACATAATTTGGCTCATTGACCAAGCTCTTTACCCACACATATTCAAAGTCAACACCTTCAAACGGGCTGGTAGGTAGTTCCACATTGTTAATGATATTTGTTCCTTGAGGATCATATGGTCCATTGAAAGCGATGGTTCCGCCATCGATATTTTCAGGAGTACAAGGGTCAACTGCTACTTCAACGATATTTGTTTCACCCCAGTAATCTTCGCAACCTGCAATTCTTGCACATCGGATGTAATACATTGTTTGCAACAGTCCTGAAATAGGTAATTCAGTTAAATTTTCAGAACCGGCAACCATGCTCCAGCTAGAATTCCCAACGGTATTAGGCACATTTACTTCGCTTTGTAACCAAACATATTCGAAATCTACTCCTTCAAACGGGCTAGAAGGTAATTCTACATTGTTAATAATATTTGTTCCCTGTGGGTTATATGGTCCATTAAAAGCTATTGAACCACCATCAATAGATGACGCAAGACAATAGTCATCATTGAAACATTTTTGGTCAGGATTATTGCTGGCAGTGGAAGTACGGGTTGAGCCGTTAGGACTTTTAAGTGTCCAAACAAGGTTGCTTCCGTCAAAATTTACCTGGAAGGCATCATAAACTCTACCTGGTTGAAATATTGTAGTTTGACCTCGATCTTTAGGGTTGGGAGTAAATTTGTTATTGGGACCCACCTCAATTGTAGCAACAGAATTATTCTCATTTAGGTATCCAAAATGTGCGGTAAAAGTGCCATTTGCATTATGATCAACACATTCAAGAACCGGTCTAACAGGTTCCGTCAAATTAGCAAAGCATGAGCCATTCCAACTTACATTTGCTACATATTCTCCGTAACCGGGCCCATCACCACTTGAATTGCATCCAGACTTAATCCAAATACCAATAATTTCTTTGTTTGCATTATCACCAGTTCCCTGAAAACTTTTGGTTTTACCACTCAAGTCATCAAACTTTTGAGTTGACTCGTCACAAAACTTCAAGACAACATTTGATAGCTCTTTTGTTGAGCTGGCAGTAACACTCAGACTAGAAGCGTTGAATGTAGCACTTACTTCTGGTAAACAGTCGCCTTTTGCCCCTAATGAGTAGATACTCAATAAGAACATGCACATAATATATTTCTTAATAAAGCCAGTCGTTTTCATAGTTCTAAAACTTACGTAATGCAATCAGTACAAAAATACAATTATTTGGTAGCTAAATGATAATAATGGTTTGAAATAAGTAAAGTTAATACTTTCAAATTGTAAAAAGTAACCCAAAATATTACATCAATATTTGATGAAAAATTAAAAGATCAATTAATAATACAAAATGAATAAAACGTGATATTATATATCTTTGCGCCTTCGATAAAATTTTGAATTCATATGCAACTGAGCGAACAGGAAAAAGTAAGAAGAGAAGCCAAAGAAAAACTGGAAGAATTGGGTATTAATCCCTATCCTTCTGAACCTTACGAGGTAAATGTTTCTGCCAAAGAAATCCTTGAAAATTACGAACGAAGGAAAATTGATTATAAAAACATCTCGATTGCAGGTAGAATCATGAGCCGCAGAATCATGGGTTCAGCATCATTTGCTGAAATTCAGGATTCAACTGATCGTATTCAAATTTATATTCGAAGAGATGATATTTGCCCGGACGAGGATAAGACACTTTATAATACGGTCTTTAAAAAGCTGCTTGATATAGGCGATATCATAGGAATAAAGGGCTATGTGTTCACTACTCAAACCGGTGAGATTTCTATCCATGTAACTTCACTAAAAGTACTTTCCAAGTCTCTCAGACCTTTGCCAATTGTTAAAGAAACGGAAGACGAACATGGGAATATTGTGAAACACGATGCTTTCGCAGATCCTGAGCTTAGATATAGACAACGATATGTTGACTTGATTGTAAATGATCATATCAAGGATACCTTCATTAAGAGAACAAGGCTGGTGAATTCAATGCGTGAGTATTTGAATGAAAAGGGCTATCTGGAAGTAGAAACACCAATATTACAACCACTTTATGGAGGAGCTGCTGCAAAGCCTTTCAAAACTCATCACAATAGCTTAGATATGACTTTGTATCTAAGAATAGCCAACGAACTTTATTTAAAGAGATTGATTGTTGGGGGTTTCGATGGGGTTTATGAGTTTTCTAAAGACTTCAGAAATGAAGGGATGTCAAGATTCCATAATCCTGAATTTACCCAGGTTGAGTTATATGTGGCATATAAGGACTATAACTGGATGATGGATTTGGTCGAAGAGATGATTGAGAAAGTGGCACTTGACATTCATGGCACTACGGAAGTTCAAGTAGGTAAGAATGTAATTGACTTTAAGAGGCCTTGGAAAAGGTTTACCATGTTTGAAGCCATCGAGCATTTTACAGGAATAGATATTTCTGAGATGAATGAAGAAGAGCTTCGTAAAACAGCGAAAGAGCTGAAAGTACCTGTTGATGAAACTATGGGTAAGGGTAAGTTAATTGATGAAATTTTTGGGGAGAAATGTGAAGGCCAGCTTATTCAACCAACTTTTATTACAGATTATCCAGTGGAAATGTCTCCATTAGCCAAAAAGCATAGAACCAAAGAAGGCTTGGTAGAGAGATTTGAGGCAATAGCTAATGGAAAAGAAATATGTAATTCATTCTCGGAATTAAATGATCCTATAGATCAAAGACAGCGTTTCCAGGAGCAATTGGAGCTCGGTAAACGAGGAGATGAAGAAGCAATGACTTTGGACGAAGATTTCTTGCGAGCTCTTGAATATGGAATGCCTCCAACAGCAGGATTAGGCGTAGGGATAGATCGATTAAGTATGATAATGACTAACTCCAATTCCATTCAAGATGTACTATTCTTTCCTCAGATGAAACCGGAGAGGAAGCCAGTAAAAGCAACAGATGAGGATTTTAAGAAGTTAGGTATAAGAGAAGATTTGTTGCCTATTATACATAAAATGGAGATTACAGCTACAAAACAGATAAGAGAAGCAAACCCAAATAAGCTTTTTAATGACATCTGTGGTATGCGTAAGAAGATGAAGCTAGAGATTGAAAATCCTACAATTGACGAGGTAAAGGGTTGGCAAAAGTAATAGGATGATTAGCGATCGAAGAAACTTCTGTTTCTGTCTATCTTAAGATCCTGTAATAAAGACGATTTCACGTGGATTGAAAAACTATAGCTTTGGAATCGACCAAAGGGAGTCCAGTTGAAATCCATTTGCCAACAGTGCAGGTCCCGTGTAATACCGAGTCGAGTAGTCGTGAAATCTTTATTTTCAAAGTCATAACCAGAGTTGAAGGTTATTTTCCACTTTTCAGTTAATGAGAAATCTCCGGAAAATCTGAGCGACTGTGTTGTGTTGGAATCTTCAAAACCTCTCTGGCTAAAGTTAAGACTATAGTTTAGCCTCAGACTCCATGGAATATTGAAATCAACATAAGAATCAGGATTAGCCAGTAAGAAATCTTTGTCGTCTTGATTTAGATCCGAATTTTGAATTGCATTGTTGGTCGTATTATCTTTATTTCTGGCCTTAGGATTCAGGTTTGTGCTTATGGCTATTGTTGCTTGTGATAGTTGGCCTAACCCATCTCCATTATTCCACGCGTACCTGTCAATTCTTCTTTGAAATACATTTTTTCGTCCTCTTGTATCGAAGTTAATACTATCTAAAATATAGACATACGGATCAATTGTTCCATTAAAGTTTATATTGAATTTATTATCAAGGATGGATGTATTTGCTCTTATGCTAAAATTTGATAATTGAAATTCTTCCGCTACAAGATTGTAGCTAGTACTAAATCCAAAATTATTTAGTAACGGTACTTTTTTGGATTTAACTTCAGCTGTATCTGATTTGGCCTTTACCTTCATTTCTAAAGTATTATTGAGTGAAAGACCTATTGAAGCATTTTCTCCAGTTCTTGGACTTCCATATACAAAGCCTTGATAACGAGATTGTAGCAATTCATCACCGTTTTCATTTTCTAGCCTTTGGAAGTAACCATATCGATCATCACTGAAGTCTGGGGCGTAATTAAAGGAAATATTTGGATTCATAACATGCCTAATAGCTTCAACTTTTCCTTTCTTGAAAAAATACGTACCATAAAGTCTGGTGTTAAAGCTAGTTCCAACACTATAGGTTGAAATTCTGTTGAAACCACTGAGCGTATCAACCACAACCGCTCTGGACTGATTAGCAGTATCCAAATCCCATATTAAACTTTCGAAATACCAAGTTTCCTCATAGTTAAGAGAGGGACTGGCAGTAAAGTGCTTTAGCATTTTGAAAGATGTACTCAAAGGAATGGTATGACGTACACCATTTTTAGCATTTTTAAAGAAAGTCCCCAGGTTGTCAAAATCGAAAGGAGCGATACTATCTTGAGCTTCATCAGCACCAATACGCCCAACATTGTTTGTAATTTGATTTGTACCGGCCATAGTATATCGCAAATTCAGTTTTTCCATCCATCCAGGTCCTGTTCCTGTTTCGCTAGCTAAGGGGTAGACGTTACCCATATTTAATGTTAAAGAAGGTAGCTGCAAGTCAACTTCACGAGTTCGAATATCCTGATTATGACGTGCGCTAATACCTAAAGTAAAAGGGCTATTTCCAAATGTTTTTGAATATGCCACATTGGAACTTAACTGTCGAGTTACGTTATCAAAACGGTTACTGTTCGCATCTCCGTTAATACCAATAAAGTTATTTTGGTTGTAGGTAGAGGTAGCGGCATTAACACTTGCATTAAACCTGCTATTCCCTTTACTCTCAGGGTTGTGCGACCATGTAAGGCGAAAGTCATTTTGGTTAGACTCATCCTCAATCTGATCGCTCAATCTAATTTTGGTGTAAGCAAAATTAAGGTTTCCATTAAACGCATAACGCTTTTTATATACAGAATTAAAATTAATCCCATGACCACCTTTGGAGTATAAATCGCCTGTTAATGTTGCCTTAAAATAGTCGCTTACATCAAAGAAATAACCACCTCCTCGAATGAAAAAGCCCCTTCTACTTTCTTCACCATACGATGGAATAATAACACCGGAAGAGGCCTCATTCTTAGCGGGAAACATTCCGAAAGGTAGCCATAAAGGTGTAGGTACGTCATTAATTTCTAAGTTGGCTGGGCCAGAAACTATTTTATCATCTGGTATTGCTTTGGTTCGTTTGGCTCGAATCCGATAATGTGGATGCGCTAAATTGCAAGTGGTATATGAGTTATCAATACTAAATAACTCGTTCTGAGCATTTTTATAAACGGTTTCTCCATGTAAGTACCCTTCTCCTTGTTGGGTTACTACTTCAGAGATTCTGGCCCTACCAGTTTTAAAATTGTAGGTAATGTCTTTGGTTTCGTATACCTCACTTCCATTTTTAAAAATCGGGAAACCTATTTTTGTTCCAGTGGAATCTACTTTTCCTTTGGCGGAAAGCGTATTATTGTTGTAGTCAATTGTAATATTTTCTGCCTCTAACTCAATTGAGCCATATTTGATTTTTGCATCACCATATAGCTGAACAATTTTTGAGTCAACAGAAAAGTTAATTGAATCTTTGGCTGAATATTTGATTGTTGTCTCTATGTCTCCTTTAGGAGGCGGTTTTGAGGCAGAGTCAGCAGGGTTTTGATTACTTAAAGAGTCTAAAGCTACAACTGTTGAGTCGTTGCTTAATAATGAGTCGTTTTTAACAGGGATTTCATTTAAATCTCCGGTTTGAATATTCAGCTCATTTTCTGGGTTTTGACTTAAACCCGGAATTGTGAAAATAGTACAAAATAAAAAGAGAAGGCAAAACTTCACGGGTATGAAACAATTCAATTTGTATGGCCTACTTTTCGGATTTAATGAAAATTTTACAATTTTGTGTAAAGTTATTGTAATAACACTGAAGAAGCGAAAGAATGTGAAGAATATTGCCATCGTAGCCGTTCTCTTAGCAATAACCTTGCTAACTTCATCAACCTCTCTCAGGAAATCTGACTTTAAAATCAAAACGGTAGTTATTGATGCCGGCCACGGAGGTCATGACCCTGGTACTCACGGTCAGTTTAGCGAAGAAAAAGACATAGCCCTAGATGTTGCTATGAAGGTTGGTGGTTATATAAAGGAGTATTTGCCTGATGTAAAAGTTATTTACACAAGAGATGCTGATAAATTTATTGAACTCGAACAGCGTGCTAATATTGCTAATAAGAACAATGCTGATGCCTTCATTTCAATACATGCAAATGCAGTGTCAAAAAACACCATTTATGGTACAGAAACCTATGTGATGGGTGCGCACAAAACCCAAGGAAATTTTGAAGTAGCCAAAAGAGAAAATAGTGTAATCCTTTATGAAGATGGTTACGAAGAAAAATATGAAGGTTTCGACCCCAATTCACCCGAATCTCAAATTTTATTTTCATTAAGCCAAAGTGCTTACATCGAAAATAGTTTATATCTGGCTAGTAAAATAGAAGAACAGTTTGGCAAGAGAGCCGGAAGACATAGCCGCGGGGTAAAACAGGCTGGTTTCTGGGTGCTTTGGCGAACAGCTATGCCGAGTGTTTTAGTGGAAATAGGATACCTCACCAACCCAAAAGAAGAGCAAGAACTAAATAGTGAATCAGTACAAGGAAATATAGCTTCAGGAATATTTCGTGCTTTCCGAGACTATAAAAATGAAATAGAATCCTTAAACTAGCAAAGTGAAAATATCTAAAGAATTTAAGGTAGGCGTTTTTATGGTTGCAGGTATAAGTATATTATACCTGGGCTTTAACTATTTGAAGGGGCAGGAATTCTTTTCTTCCAACGATAAATACTACGCCATTTATGCCAATATAGATGGTTTAAATGTATCTAACCCAATCATGATTAACGGGTTTACTGTAGGTAGAGTGAGCAGAATTACCCTTTTGCAAAATGACAATGATAAGGTACTTGTTGAGCTAGATATAAGAGGAGAGATTGTTGTTGGTGATTCTACCGTGGCAGTGTTAAACAGCGATTTCTTAGGCAATAAATCTATTTCACTAAGAGGAGGAAATGTGGCTGTGCCCTTACAAAGTGGAGATACACTTATTGCACAGTTAGATAAGGGAATCGCAGATATTTTAGCGGAAAGTGCTCAACCAGTAGCAAATAACCTTGAAGCAACAATTAAAAAGATAAATGCGATTTTAGATAACCTTCAAGGTAATGGTGAAAGAGTCAATCAGTTGATGGAGGAATTAGCTAAAAGTCCTAAAATACTGAATGCATCTATTTATGAGCTAAGAAAAAGTGCAATAGATATGATGACTACCTATGATCAGGTAGGGAAGGAGTTGAATACAACATTAAAGAGCACTAAACCAGCTATTAGAAATTTTACAGCCTTTTCTGATTCACTAAAACAAATGGAACTTCAAACAACTGTTGAGAGAGCCAACAAGGCACTTTCAGATTTAAGTTCTGCCATCGAGCATTTTTCTAAAAATGAAGGAACTCTTGGAAAGCTCATTAACGATGATTCATTATATGTAAACCTGAATGATGCTGTTCAAAGTTTAGATAGGCTGCTTATTCATATAGATACTAACCCTAAGCACTTCTTCTCACCATTGGGTAAAAGCAAAGAGAAGATTGAAAAAGAGCGTAGGAAAGAAGCCAAAAGAGGCAACTAGCGAGGTAAATAGTCAATATTCCTGGCGCTTTCTGTTACTGAGTCAATTTGAATACTGCTTAATTGCTCCATTTACTTAATTATTCCTCTGATAATCTTTAAAATTGTGGCAGTTAACTTACAAACGTTTGTAAGTACAAATTATAAAGAATGACAACCTACTTATGGATATAGAATTCAATAAGAATGAGGATAACCTTAAGCAACTCATTTATCAATTAAAGACTAAATCGGATAAAACAAAACTTGGCGGTGGCGAGAAGAAAATAGCTTCTCAGCATGAAAAGGGAAAGCTCACTGCCAGGGAAAGAATTAATTATCTTACCGATAATGAATCCGAATTTCTTGAAATAGGTCTCTTTGCTGGTGAGGGTATGTATCAAGAAGTAGGAGGCTGCCCATCGGGTGGTGTGGTAACAGGCATTGGCTATATTCAGGGTAGACAGTGCGTAATAGTAGCCAACGATGCCACTGTAAAAGCGGGTGCATGGTTCCCCATTACTGCCAAAAAGAATTTACGCGCTCAGGAAGTGGCTATGGAAAATAGACTTCCAATCATCTATTTAGTAGATAGTGCCGGAGTGTTTTTGCCAATGCAAAATGAAATTTTTCCTGATAAAGAGCACTTTGGAAGGCAATTTAGAAATAATGCAAAAATGTCTTCAATGGGCATCGTTCAAATCGCAGCTGTTATGGGTAGCTGTGTGGCTGGTGGAGCATATCTTCCAATCATGTCCGATGAAGCGATGATAGTTGATAAAACAGGTTCCATATTTCTCGCAGGCTCATACCTAGTTAAATCGGCCATTGGCGAAACAATAGATAATGAAACACTCGGTGGCGCTTCCACTCATTGTGAGATATCTGGCGTCACTGATAATAAGTTTGATAATGATGAGGCTTGTTTGGACTATATAAAATCGATTTTTGATAAAATTGGAGCTTACGAGAAAGCAGGTTTTGATCGGGTTAAATCAGAAGAGCCATCTGAAAGTGTTGATAGTTTGTTGGGCATTATTCCTCAAGATAGGGTAAAACCATACGATGTTAAAGATGTAATTAAGCGGCTGGTGGATAAGTCAGAATTTGACGAATACAAGGCGCTTTATGGAAAAACCATAGTCTGTGGCTATGGCAGAATTGATGGCTGGTCAGTGGGTATTGTGGCCAATCAACGTAAGGTGGTGAAAAGCAAGAAAGGCGAAATGCAAATGGGTGGTGTAATTTATTCTGATTCGGCTGATAAAGCAGCTCGCTTCATTATGAACTGCAACCAACGTAAAATTCCTTTGGTTTTTTTACAAGATGTAAGTGGTTTTATGGTGGGGAGCAAAGCGGAGCATGGAGGCATCATTAAAGATGGAGCCAAAATGGTAAATGCTATGGCTAACTCTACCGTACCAAAGTTTACTATTATGATGGGCAACTCTTACGGAGCGGGTAATTACGCAATGTGCGGAAAAGCATACGATCCGAGATTAATTTACGCATGGCCTACAGCACAAATAGCAGTAATGAGTGGGGCTTCGGCAGCTAAAACTCTGCTTCAGATAAAGGTAGCAACTCTTAAGGCAAAGGGAGAAGAAATTACTCCTGAAGCAGAAGAGAAGCTTTTGAAGGAAATTACTGATAAATATAATGAGGAGCTAAGTCCATATTACGCTGCCTCAAGATTGTGGGTAGATGGAATTATTGATCCCAGGGAAACAAGAAAAGTAATTTCAATGGGTATAGAGGCGGCAGATCATGCTCCTGTAGAGAAATTTAATGTTGGAGTTATACAAACCTAATTTTGAAATTAAATTTTCCGGACATAAATTAAAGCTGGCTAAATAATCTAATTTGAAGGATAGCGAATTTAAAGCACTAGTATCATTACTTGATGATGAAGACTCTCAGATTATTAATCACGTAGAGGATAAAATCAAATCATTAGGACAGGAAATAATACCTTATCTGGAAACGGAATGGGAGAGTAATTTAAACCCTTCTGTACAGCGAAGGATTGAAGATTTAATTCATGTGCTTCAATTTGAGTTACTACAAGAAAGACTTACAGAGTGGTATGAAACAGATTCTGATGATTTGTTAAAAGGCCTTTGGCTTATAGCCACCTACCAATATCCTGATCTCGAATTTGTAAAATTGAAGCAGGATTTAGAGCAGATTTATTATGAGGCATGGCTGGAATTTAAACCTGATGCACACCCTATCGATCAGGTGAAACTTTTGAATAGTGTCTTATTCAATAAATTAAAGTTCGGTGCTAACACAAAAAATTTTCATTCACCGGGTAATTCCATGATTAACGTGGTATTGGATTCAAAAAAAGGAAATCCAATAAGCTTATGCGCCATTTATATGCTTGTAGCACAACGTTTAAAAATGCCGGTATATGGCGTCAATCTTCCCAATTTATTTATACTTACTTATAAAGAGGAACAGCATCATCAATTTTATATTAATGTATTTAACAGAGGATTAATTTTCTCAAGAGATGATATTGACAATTACATTGCTGAGCTGAGAATTAATCCTCAGGAAAATTTCTTTCAACCCTGTAGCAATGTCGATATAATAAGGCGTTCCTTAAGAAACCTAATGAATGCATTCGAGAAGATCGGTGAGCACTCTAAAACCGAAGAAGTAAAATTGTTACTCCGCGCAATTGCCGGAGGAGATGTTAACGATTTAATCTAATCATCTAATCATACAACCAATGGGTCTGGTTGAATTTGCAACAGCAGATTTACCTGCTAACAAATTCTCAATATTCTTTTTTAAATATTGATCTTTTACATCATTAGCAACTTGTGGGTTGTTATCAATTGATCCTTTGTAATAAACCTTGTATGCCCCTCCTACAGGCTTGAGAAGAAAAACTTCAGGGCTTTTACGTGCACCAAATTGGTTGCTTATCGTACCATCTTTATCCGCAAGGTAAGGTACAGACAATCCCCAGGTGGAGATTTTATTTTTCATTTGCTCTGCTGTCTCCTTATCATCAGTCATACTGTTTACAAGAATAAACTGTATCCGATCTCCGTAGTCAGAAACTAACTGAGTAATCCTACCTTCGTAGTAAACAGAGTAAGGGCATACGTTACTGGTGAATATTACCACTACTCCATTTTTTGATGGCATATTTTTTAAGGAAAAAGCCTTTCCATCCTGAACATTTAAAGCAGTAAAATCGGTAATTGTCTGCCCAAAAGCGGGACTCGAAAGCAGAATAATTAAGCTAAATATATATTTCATCATTAGTCTAGGTTAAAAACAAGAACATAATCCGGTGTTACCCTGTAATGTAATTTAACCTTTTTTTTGTACTCATTCATATGAATAAGGCCAGTAATCGTGCCAGATTTTGATAAATCGAATGGTTCAACAATCATATGTTCATTAAAGATTAAACCTCTTTTTGAGTAAATTTTATACATGGCTTCTTTGGCGCTCCATAGAATACAAAGCTTTACAATGTCATTGTAAGAACCCTTTAACTCAGCTTCAGATAAGAATTTGTGAGCGATCTTTAACAACTTATCCTTCGGTTGCTCCAAATCAATTCCAACATCAGATTGGATATCATGTATTACAGCAACATAAGGATAAGAATGTGTAATAGAAATCTCACGCGATGAGCCTATTAATATGGGTTTTCCATTTTCATTTTTACTAAGGCCATTAAACTGAAATGAAAGACTTTTGGAGAGAGTTAACAAGCTCGCCCATGCAGCCAGTAATTCTAACCTTTTAGTATCAACTTTTATTTCTGAAAGCTTCCGTAGCAATTCAGGACTATTACCAGTTAATTGAAGTAATTCACTTTCAGATTCATTGATATGCCATAGAACGAGGTGCCTGGATGGAGTTATTTCTTCGATTTTTTCTAGAGGCATTGATATAGTAGCTCAGATCGTGCTTATTTGCTTAAAATTACCAATTTAGTCAAATTCAGGTTATGAGTAAGGTTGTGGTCAATAAAATAGATTCATATAAGGGCCATAACGATGCTGTTTATACACTAGAAGGCTTTTCTTCGGATAACATTTTCTTTTCTGCAGCAGGCGATGGCATGGTGGTACAATGGGACCTTTCAGAGCCCGATAAAGGTAAACTAGTTGCTAAATTGCCTAATTCGATCTACGGACTACATTACCTTCGAAATGCCAATGTACTGGCAATCGGGCATAATTACGAGGGCGTTCACTTCATTGATTTGGATGGAAAAGAGGAGCGAGCCTCACTTAAATTCTTAGAATCGGCCATTTTTGATATTCAGTCGTACAAAAATAAAATGTACGTAGGCGGTGGTGATGGGATACTTTATATTCTTTCATTAACACCTTTGAAATTAATCGATAAAATTAGTGTAGCTGAAAAGAGTGTAAGAACCATTTCAATCAATAAAGAAAGGCAAGAAATAGCAGTAGGAACTAGTGATAATACCATTAAGATTTTCGATTTAGAGAATCATGAAGAAAAGTATAGCATTGATGCTGCGCATGATAATAGTGTTTTTACACTGAAGTATAGTCCGGATAATAAGCTGTTGTTGAGTGCTGGCCGAGATGCACATTTAAAAATTTGGGATGTTGAAGCCGGGTACATGTTATTAGAAGATATAGTTGCCCACATGTATGCCATTAATAATATAGCTTTTAGCCCGGATGGCAAACATTTTGTAACTTGTAGCATGGATAAATCGATAAAAGTATGGGATGCTGAACGATTTAAACTACTGAAGGTTATTGATAAAGCAAGGCATGCGGGGCATGGAACATCGGTAAACAAACTGTTATGGACAAATCATAATGATTTGTTAGTAAGTGCCAGTGACGATCGAACAATATCGATTTGGAATTTAGAGTTATAGATTATAGTTGGATAGCAATATAGAAACATGAAAATTACGCCATTAGAAATACGCCAAAAGACGTTTGAGAAGGCTTTCAGAGGCCTTGATAAAGATGAAGTTATGGCGTTTTTAGCAACACTCTCAACTGAATGGGAGAAAATGCAGGACGAAAACAAAGAGCTCAAAATCAAGCTTGAGTCATCGGAGAAGGAAGTTGAGAAATTGAGAGAGGTAGAGAACTCGCTCTTTAAAACATTGAAAACTGCTGAGGATACTGGTGCAAGCATGATTGATCAGGCTACTAAAGCTGCGCAACTACATATGAAGGAAACAGAGATGAAGGCCGAGGCGTTAATGAACGAGGCCAAGTCGAAAGCCAAAGATATGATAGAAGAAGCTGAGATGAAGTCAAAAACGGCTGTCGATGATATGGAAGATAGGCTCAGATCAATGGCTCAGATTTATAGAAACCTTGAAAATGTTAAAGAAGATCTTTTATCGGACATTAAGACTTTTGCCAGTGAGGCTATTGAAAAAGCGAATCGCGTAAAAGCTCAACTTAAACAAATCGATATTGACGAAGAGCTCATGAAAGTGAAGCGGGATAGTAAACCTGCCAGTAAGAAGCTTACCCTTGATTTTGACACCAAATTAGAAAACACGGAACCTCCTGCACCTAAGGAACTGAAAGTGGAGAAACCGCAACCAGAAAATAAGGAGAAGAAAGAAGAATCAAAACCTGTGGAGGCTCCATCTTCTGATAGCTCTGATAACTCTTTTTTTGACGATTTCGAATAATGGGTAAGATTACGTTAGAAGGCCTGGCCTTCTATTCCTATCATGGTTACCATGCGGTTGAAAGAGAAAACGGCAACCACTTTGAACTCAACATTACTGTAGATACAGATTTTAGTGATGCGGCCGAAAATGATGATCTGGCTAAGACTGTAGATTATGAAAAGTTGTATGCTATTGCCAAAACGGAAATGGCCAACACTTCCAAACTTTTGGAACATGTGGTGAACAACATTGGCAAACGAATATTAAAAGAAGAAGGTGTGAATGAGGTGGAGGTTAGTCTTTCTAAGTTTAATCCACCTATCAATGGTGAGTGTAAACGAGCCACAGTGTCGATGAAGTTCAGACACTAGTCAGGCATTAGGCTGGTTGTTTTTTCACAAAGGTAAAGCCTCGGGCATCTGCGCCCTCATGAAAATCTACTTCTAAATCTAGTAGGTACATGGTGTGCTTTTTTTCAACTAATACGGATATTCCTGCAACTTCATAAACAAGGTCAGTTTCTTTTTGCTTATCGAAACCAAGCATATATTCAAAACCAGCACAACCACCTGAACCCTTAATGCCAATTCGCAATAAATAACCTTCTGGAATATTCTTATTTTCCATGATGTTTTTTATCTCTTCAGCGGCTTTATCGGTAATGGTTACTGGAGTTATTGCTTGCATTTTATCACTGAGTTATAATATTCTCTCGTACTTTCTTAAATTCACCTTCTTAACACAAAAATACGTTATTCGTTAAGCTAAACATATGGAAGCACTAATTGAGTTCGGTAAAATCATTATTCCTGCAGGTCTGGTATTATATGCCATGTATTTGATTGTAAAATCATTTATTAATGCTGAGTTGGATAAAAAGAGACTGGAGGTAAGAGGTAAAAGCATAGAAACGGTTATGCCTAACAGATTGCATGCATATGAACGTGTTTGTTTGTTTTTGGAGCGCATTAGCCCGAATAACCTGATTGTCAGGTTAAATAATGGAAACTACACAGCAAGAGAGTTTCAGCAAATATTGTTGAATGAAATTAGAGAAGAATATAATCATAATGTTTCGCAGCAGTTATATATGAGTGAAGATGCATGGGAGCTTGTAAAATCAGCCAAGGAAGACTTGATTGTTACTATTAACGAGGCAGTTTCCAATTTAGATGAAAAAGCCACAGGGGTGGATTTATCGAAGCAGATTTTTGAGAAAACCATGCAAAAGGAACCAGACCCTATTCAGCATGCGTTACTTTCGGTGAAACGTGAGATTTGGGAGACTTTTTAATTAAGTAGAATGAAGAATGTAGAAGGAAATAAATTTTTTAAAAATGCGAGACGGAGGGCAGGAGCACTTTTGGGAAATAATAATCGGATGAGACAACTTCTTAATGTCTCAAAAGATAAGTTATCCGAAATAGACGTTTCTGCGGTCACAACATCTAAGCTGGCCACTCGCCTACGCACACTTATAAGGATGGTAAAGGCTTACAGAAAAGGAGAATATAGAGATATTCAGGTTCAGAATATACTTCTAATTGTGGCGGCCATAGTGTATTTTGTTACCCCGCTTGATTTGGTTCCTGACTTTATTCCTATCACCGGTTTGATCGATGACTTTACCGTTGTGCTTTGGGTGTACAACAAACTTCAAGAAGAAATTGATAAGTTCTTAGAGTGGGAGAATAGCCTCCAAGAAGGCTAAATACCTATCATTCCTAATCAAAATTACAATTATCTATGATTGCAGCTATTCAGCGAGTTTCTGAAGCATCAGTTAAAATTAATCATGAAATTAAAGGCCATATTGGTCAAGGTTTGATGATCTTGTTAGGCATTGAAGATGCTGATAATCAAGAGGATATAGAATGGTTGAGTAAAAAGGTTGCCAACCTACGAATATTTGATGATGAGGAAGGTGTAATGAACAAAAGTGTGATGGATGTGGATGGCAATATTTTAGTCATCAGCCAATTTACTCTGCATGCCAATACAAAAAAAGGCAACAGGCCTTCTTATAATAAAGCTGCCAAACCCGATGTGGCTATACCTTTGTATGAAGATTTTATTAAAGCGTTGGAAGTCCATACGTCTAAAGAAATTAAAACCGGTGAGTTTGGTGCAGATATGAAGGTTAGTTTAGTGAATGATGGGCCTGTAACAATTATTATCGATACGAAAAACAAGCAGTGAGCAAATTATCTAAATCAGCTCAAATAGCCAAGGAGGCGATCATTTTGCAAGACATAAACTCTGCAAGTCGTTATTTTCTAATTTTTAAGATACTATTTGTTTTTTGCCTGCTTTTGAGCTCCTTTTTTATGATTAAAGCGTTTGCTGAGGGGTTTAATTTAGGAGTAGTTATTTACCCCATTTGTACATTTATCTATCTGTACTTTTGGAAGGCTTATAGCAAAACACCTTACAGTTCAATTATCTCTGGTTTAAGTATTTATTTAATTCATTCTTTTATCGAATTGGTATTGGGATTTATTCCTTTAGAAATTATTCCTAACCATGGGGAATCATTTAAAAATGCCGGTAGGGGCATGTTTGGTGAAGTGGTTTTAATCTCTATACCAATAATTTATATCTCTATCAGATTGTTAATTATATATGTTTTCGGAAAATATTTAGTTAAAGTGGATAAACTAAAAGCAAGTGGTAGATATGAGCAGTTACTTTTAAAATTAAAAAAATGACAATCGAAGAAGCCCAGCAAAAAGTAGACGAATGGATCAAAACCATTGGTGTTCGATATTTCAATGAACTAACAAACATGACCATTCTTACAGAAGAGGTAGGTGAGCTGGCACGTATTATGTCGCGCAGGTACGGGGAGCAATCAGAAAAAGAATCTGATAAGAATAAAGAGTTGGGAGATGAGATGGCCGATGTTCTTTGGGTTCTCATCTGCTTAGCTAATCAGACCGGTGTTGATCTGACTAAAGCACTGGAAAAAAACTTTGAAAAGAAAACGATCCGTGATGCAGACCGTCATAAGAATAACGATAAGTTAAAATAACTTAAACTACTAACTCTCCATCTTTTAACTTGGGCACTACATCAAAAACATCCTCAGTTAAACAGTACTCAATGTCTTTGATAACGTTCAGCCTATTCAACCTTCTGGCATGAGAAGAGTTTTTAATCTGGCCGAGAAGATCATCTTTCATTTGTAAATAACCAGAGCGAGCTAATAGCGGTGCATCTGTTTCATAATCGAACTGATCAATAATTCTATCTACAAGAGCCCCCGCAAAAAGTGAGTCCTCAAGATTTACCTTACCTTTCCAGCCGGCACATAAAATAAGTACATTCTGCTTTTGAGCCAACACATACCTCGCTACGCTACTTATGTTTAGAAATGAACCGATTATTACTTCAATAGATCTTCTGGACTTTTCAATGGCAACAGTACCATTAGTGGTAGTTACTGCTACTTTTTTACCTTTTACTTTTTCATCCATATAGTCGAAAGGTGAGTTGCCGAGATCAAATCCTTCTACTTTTTCTCCATTCCGTTCTCCAGCAATCAGATAACCCTCGGTTTTCATTCGCTGGCATTGCTCAAGGTTTTCGAATGGAGTAATGCTTTTCACTCCGCTTGCCAAACCTGCCGTCATGCAAGATGTTGCTCTTAAAATGTCTACTACCACAACTACCTTGTCGGTAACATCATACAGGTGAATCAGGTCAGGACTAAGGCAAACGTCAACCGTTTTCATAAGCTAAACTTTGGCTGCAATGTTAAATGATTATTTTTTCTGATTACCCAGTTTTCTCTCCAACTCCTCAATTTTGCTAACGTATTCTTTTTCTTTTCGAATCATCTCTTCCTGTGTAGCTTGCAGTTCTT
Source organism: Fulvivirga lutea (assembly GCF_017068455.1). Taxonomy (NCBI): domain Bacteria; kingdom Pseudomonadati; phylum Bacteroidota; class Cytophagia; order Cytophagales; family Fulvivirgaceae; genus Fulvivirga; species Fulvivirga lutea. The sequence goes on along the minus strand of NZ_CP070608.1, from coordinate 234,236 downwards.
CCATGTTTTGACGCATCTCCTCTTCCTGGCTTTGTAAGTCTTCTGCCTGAATTTTAGATTGCTCTAATAACTTCTTGGTTGTATTGTTAATTTTCGCAGAGGATACTGTAGATGCGATATTTTCAGCCAATTTTTGTAGAAATTCTATCTGGTAGGTTGGTATTTCATTAAATGACACCAGCTCTATTGCACCAAATACCTCTCCATTGAGCATTAATGGCATAATCAGAATTACATTAGGCTTAGCTTCGCCCAATCCAGAGGTTATATTTACATAATCTTGCGGAACTTCCTTTAGGTAGATGTAGCTCTGCTCTTTCATTGATTGAGCCACAAGCCCTTCATCCATTTCTATTCTCTTATCCATCCACTTTTTGCGTTCGTAAGCATACGCGCCCTTTAGCTGAATGAATTTATCGCTAGGATCATCATCATTAATAAGGAAAATGCCACCTTGTATCACTTTCGTATAGCTTACCAAGTTGCTGATTATTTTGGAGCATAAAGCATCAAGGTTCTCTGAATCAGATTGAAGTATGTCTGCAAATTTCGCCAATCCTTCATTCGTCCATCTTCTTTTTTCTTCTTCACTCTTTGCATGCTTAAGGCTATTACGCATCTCCAGAAGTGAATTACCTAATACATCATCTTCACTGGATACTTCAAAATCAGCATCTAAATTGCCTTCTCCGATTAGCTTCGAGAAAGTAGCTTTTTTATTGAGCTCATCCATTAATGTATTGACTGAGCTGGACATTTGCCCTAATCGGTTTTTGCTGTTCACATCCAGCTTATTGCTCATGTTAATATCTCCTCTGGCTATATCTTTCAGCAGAGCGCTGGTCTTTTCTAAGGAACTAACAATATCATTACTGATTCTAAGAATTACGAATGTTAACAATGTTAAACCAACAATGGCAACAACAATCATAAACCAGAATGTAGTATTGATGGTACCGGTTATTTCAGCATACGGAACGATAATTCCCACTGACCAGGGGGCATCAGATCTACCTACCGGTATTGGTGCTATCGATACATAAGCATCATCTTGTAATTCTTCACTGTAGATAGTAAATGATTTTTTGCCTCCGGTTTGAACTAGCTCCATTAGATTAAAATCCAAATCGTCATAGTAGTCCAAAACTGTTAATGGCTTGTTTGAATATTCCGGATTTTTATGGGCTACTATGGTTCCGTTGTTGGAGGCCAGAAATGCATAACCATGCTCATAACCTTCAATAGTAGTCATTTTGCTGTATTCTTCTAATGACATATCGATGCCCATCACACCTAATGCCGTGCCATCATCATCTAACAAAGTTTTAGTTGGTGAAACGGCCAGTAATGTTCCTCCAGAATTAATATCATATGAGTCGAACTCATAAGGCTCGGTTAAAACCTCTACTTTCTCAGTTAAAAGTCGATAGTATAAACCATCAAGTACAAAGCCATTTAAGTCTTTTCTCTCCTGAGATGTTTTTATGGTTCCATTATCCCAATAGCAGTTAATACTCAGTCGACCATATTCTTTGGTCCAGGCAGAATCTATATATTCTAGTTGCCAGCTCATCCAAACCGCCTCGTATTTCGGGTACTGTTCCAAAATGCTTTTCATCAATTGAAACTGCATCTTTTCTCGTTGGTCTGTGGGCAGGTCCACATAATCCTGCATAATAAGTGTCATGGCACGAGTAATGGCCATATCTTCATCCAGTTTCGCCTTAATGTCGTTGGCTTTATCTGAGGCATACGTATCAGCTAGTTTTTTAGCTTCTTCAATGGCTTCATCACGCAGGCTGTAGATAGTATATCCAATAGTTATCGAATAAATTACTACGGTAAGACCCAAGATGAAAAACATCATCTTTTTCTTAATTGTCATGTTTTTGAACATGGCGAAAAAATGTATTTAGGTTTTATGTAAGTTCAATATCAGAATGCATTACGCAGTCTACATCAAAAATAATTTTTATTCTGAAACAAACTAATAAATTGGTGATCTCTGTGGATGTTAACTTCTTTTAACACTATTTTTTCAACTTACCTGAACATTCGGTAAATAATTGAATGATTAAACTCAATTAACGCTATCCTATAGAGAAACTAAAGAAAAAGGTGAGATGAGGTAAAATTACTGCTTTAAATTCTGGATTCTGGATTAAATCCGAAACGACAATCCAAATAAGCTGTCATGCCGGACTTGATCCGGCATCCCATTATTTCTTGACTAAATCATCATCATGATACCAATCTTCACTAAGGTCTTTCCACTTCGGATTTTCTTTTTCAATCAATTCATTTTTCCAAATGCGCTTCCAATTCTTAAGTTGCTTTTCTCGTGCTATTGCATCATTTACTTGATTGAATTCTTCAAAATGTACGAGCTTATCTACATTATACTTTGAAGAAAAGCCTTTGACAGTTTTTAGTTTGTGTTGGAGAACCCGTGTTTCTAAATCATTGGTTACACCTGTGTAAATTGTTGAATTTGAGTTGCTGCTCAGTATATAAACGAAGTATTGATGATCAGGCATTGTTTCTAAATCCAGGATTGCGGATCAAGTCCGCAATGACAAGTAGATATTTAAAATATTGTCATTCCGGCCTTGAGCCGGAATCTTTTTATTCATTAACGAAAATTTCATTAGCTCTCAAACCCAAACTTTTCCTCATATCAAAGGCAACTTACTCACTACTGCCTTCAGGCTTCGGTTTCTAACAGCTATGAATATTTCAGTCTCTGGTTTAGCAAATTCGGTTTTTACATAACCCATTCCAATACCCTGAGAAAGTACTGGCGACTGAGTACCAGAAGTTACTCTACCAATTTTATTTCCATCAGCATCCTGAATATCATAATCATGGCGAGGAATGCCTCTGTCAATCATTTTGAAACCGACTAACTTCTGAGTTACACCCTCCTCTTTTTGCTTCTTTAAAGCCTCAGAGTTGGTAAAATCCTTTGTAAATTTTGTAATCCAGCCAAGGCCTGCTTCTAAAGGCGAGGTGGTATCATCAATATCATTGCCATACAAGCAATAACCCATTTCCATTCTTAGGGTATCTCTGGCACCTAAACCAATCGGCTTAATGTCAAACTCTTTGCCAGCTTCCATAATTTTATTCCAAATCATTTCAGCATGATGGTTGTGCATGTATATTTCAAAACCTCCTGCACCTGTATATCCAGTAGCTGATATAATCACATGCTCAGCGCCAGCAAAATCTCCCACATCAAAGTGATAAAATTTAATTGCTGATAAGTCAACTGAGGTAAGTTTCTGTAAGGCTTCAACAGCCTTTGGTCCTTGAACTGCAAATAGTGAAAAGTCGTCAGAGATATTTTTCATCTCAGCACCTACATCATTCTTTGAAGAGATCCAATTCCAGTCTTTTTCTATATTAGATGCATTCACTACTAGCAGATATTGCTCTTCTTTCATTTGATACACCAACAAATCATCAACAATTCCGCCATCATCGTTAGGTAAGCAAGAATATTGTGCCCTTCCAATTTCTAATGTTGATGCATCGTTAGAAGTAACTTTTTGAATAAGATCTAATGCATTTGGACCGGAAATTAAGAATTCACCCATGTGCGATACATCAAAGATACCAACGCCATTTCTTACTGTCATGTGCTCTTCAATATCTGAGCTGTAACGTACAGGCATGTTGTAACCGGCAAAAGGCACCATTTTAGCACCAAGTTTTTCATGAATATCGTTAAGGGCTATTTTCTTCAGTTCCATAGTTTCTTAGTTAATAGGCGGCAAAGTTAATTTTTTAAATTTTATGAAAAACGGTTACCAGGCATTTGATGCCTCTTCCAGAATTTTATCATAAGTAGATTTTATCTTGGTATACTCTGAGTCACTTACCATGGTCTTTATTTTTTCTAAACCGGATTTTGCATAGGTTTCTTGCTCTATTCTGCCGCACTGATAAATGTATGCTATTAATAGTTTAATGGAATTAGGATTAATCTCAGTGGCGTTTAAAAGCATATTGTAAGCTTCAAACTTGTCAGTGAGATTCATGAATTCTGCGGAAGAAATAACTGATTCCTCGTAAAAGGGATTTCGATCTCCAAGAATATCAAATTGCTTTTTGGCCATGATAGAGTCACCACTTGAGAAGGCTATTAATCCTGTATAAAGTGCTTTTTCCAAAAACCTTTCCGGCCCAAACTCAACACCCTGGTTAATTTTACTTGCCAAATCACGAATCTGACCCTGATATGCCAGCATGTTCAATTCAAAGAATTGAATATTTTCAAAAAGCTGCTTATCAGTTATCGCAATGTTTTCAATAAGGCTGTAAACATTTATCGTGCTTTCAATAAGTTCACGATCCCACAGTTTTTCACACATAGTAAGCACCGCACTGGCTCTGTAATTGGGGTCTTTAATGGATTTTATTAATTGCTTAAATTCTGAAGTATCACTGTAGGAGAGCCTATACCTCGCATATAATGTTTTGTCGTAATCGCTCGCATTTTCATCGAGTTTACTTGACATCAGCGCATACATTTTTTCTGAAATTGACCTCAGATCAGTGGGACCATTTACTGAAAGATCTTGCCAGGCAAGTGCAGCATTTTCATGTTGCATTTCAGATAAGGCGATGGCTAAATGAAACTTAGCTTCTTCATAGTTTCTATCTAAAGACCACTGGAAATACTGAGCAGCTACTTCTGGTGCTTCTTGCTCCAATGCCCAAAGCCCAAGATCATCAAAATATTTGGCAGCAATTTTTTCCCTTGTGCTAGCCATCCAGTTGAGCTTTCTGAATGCAGTGTGCACTTGCTTATTTTTGTATTGATGCAAGCAATAAAGGTAGTCTAGCCCTTCTCTAGCAACATAGTTTCGTTCGTATTCAGCATAAGCCTTCAATTCTTTTGTGTTAAAACTATCGGCACTAAATAGCCGGTTAATAGCTTTATTTGAAAGTATGGATATATCTATGGTAGATAAAGCTGAATCAGAAAAGTTATAGGCTAACTCTTTAATTTTTCGATTCTTGTTGCTTAAAACCAGGGTGTTATTCAAACTCACCGGATTTGCCTCTACTGCATATTCTTTTAATACTGAATCAACATCGATAGAAAGATTGTTGGATGCAATTAAAGCCAAAATATTGCTGGCAGCACTTCCTTTTTTAGGGTTATTAGTAGCTGCCTTATCCAAAAAATAGATGGCAGAATCTATCACATTGGTTTTGCCATATTGCAAGCCAAGGGCATTTTGAATTTCGGTGCTCTGAGGAAATTTTTTCTGTCCATCTCGAAGTGTAAATAGTGCATCGAAAAATCGGTTTTGTTTATTAAACAGAATCGAAAGGTTGATATAGGCTTGAGGACTAGGATATTTCTTAATGGCTTCTTTATAGCGGATTATAGCCCGCTCCTCATTATTCATTCGATCATTAATAATCGCAATAGAGTAATTCGACTTATGATTAAAAAGAGCGTATTCACTGGCCTCTAAGTAATATCTCTCGGCAAGTAAATTTTCTCCATTGGAATGATGATAATCTGCAACACTGTTATAGTTTGAAGCTGAATTTTGAAACACGGGCACCTTCCAATTAGCCTTAAGTACAAATGCAATCACTACAATAAGCCCTGCAAACCTAAATGTGAAATAGGGCATGTTTGTAGGCTTATAGATTACTTTGTAGATAGCCAGTTTACTTTTTAGAAGTCCTGCAAAATTGGCCAGGGTATACAAAACGAAAATGAACCCAAACCCCATGTGGGCATATAAGATAAAATCCCGAAAAATCTCGAGGCCTGCATCATTTCCTATGTTATAAAAATGGGCAATTGTGGTGAAACAGATTATACCAAAGGTTAAGTAAAGCAGAGCGCCTGTGGGGGCAAATTTCAGGGCAAAATCATATTGGTTTTCGCGGTGTCTAAATCCCCAAATACCAAGAATGGCACTTACAGTTAAGAGTAAGTACACATCTAAATAAAATATATTCCAATCAACAAGGTTAGCTTCATGAAGATAGGCGAATACCACGTTTGTCAGATATATAATGCTGATAATTAAGAAGTGAACGGTACCATTTTTAGTGGTGGTTGTTCCAGATCCGAATAATAAAAATGCAAATCCGGCAACTATTTCATGCGCTACCGTGAAAATGAATACCAGACTCAAAACGGTTGCTGCTGAATTGAGCGATGTCGCCAAATAGAAAAATGGTTTTGGCGTAGCTGCTGAAAGATAGAAGAACAGAGCCAATGCGCCTGTAATAATCAAAAAGGCACCAATTCTTTTTATTAAGCTTGTTTGTGTCCAGAATTGATTAAAAAGATAAGATAAAGGCAGATAGAGTAGTATAGCAGTGATTAACCCTATTTTGTCATTGCTATCAAATAGTAATAAAAGCTCTAGTTTAAGACTTACCAGAAAGAAAGTGAATAAAGCTACACCAATGAAGTACCAGAATTTTTTAAAAGCACTTATCAATGCAATGAGCACTGAGGCGCAGATGCTTATAATCGCTAAGAAAATGTAATAATCTGTAGAGGATATTAATGGTGCTGTTCCGGCATATTTTTGCAGAAAATAAGTGCTTTCTACATTTTGTGTAAGATTAAACGGGCCTATCTTAAATACGTCAACTAAAATTCCTGTTTTATCTACTTCGGCTAAAATATTCCAATCTAAAAAACTGTGAATACCAGCAAAATAGTGGTAGCACATCCACAGGATTGATAGTAACAATCCGCCTAAAAAAAGCAGGTATAAATTACGACCTTCTTTGGGCCAGGTATTCCAGAAATAGTTTGTTTGCATATTACTCCATTACTTTTGGGACTCTGAAAAAATCAGCATCCTTTTTTGGTGCATTTTTTAATGCACGCTCATGACTTAAATGTGGTTTAACTTCATCTTCTCTTAGCACATTTACTTCGTGAGACATTGTAGTAAGCGGAGCCACACCTTCAGTATCTACTTCGTTGAGTTTTTCAACCCATGTGATGATTTTGGACATATCAGCCATCATAGATTCTGCTGATTTCTCATCAAACTCAAGTCTTGCCAGGTGCGCAGTTTTATTTAATAATTCTCTATCAACTTTCATTGAGTGCTTTCTTCAATTCCTGATCAATAGTATCGAATGTCTGTTGCTTAAGTTCAGCCAAATTTTCTAATGTTAGACCCTTAGTTTCTATCGGTTCGTGATAGATTACTTTAATGGTTCTGACCTTTGGCAACCATTGACCATCAGGCAAAATTATCCAATTATAAGGAATAGTTACCGGCACTATTGGAATTTGTTTCTCTATGGCCGTTCGGAATGCTCCATCCTTAAATTTTACCATTTCAGGCACATTGTTAGTTAAAATACCGCCTTCAGGAAAAATCATTAGGCTCTTGCCTTCATCAATAGCTTCAAATGATCTCAGAATAGTATTATACCTGCTTTTTAAACTAGTTCGATCTACTGTTATGTGCAGTTTTCGATACATATAGCCGAATAATGGAATATTCTCCATATCGTTTTTTCCCACGAAAACTGCGTTAATTTTATTTAAACCCATTGTTGGGATATCCAAATACGAAAAATGGTTAGGGCAGAACACATATTGTCTTTTCTCCTTGTAATTGAATCTATATTCCAGATCAATTGGAAAGAAGGTAAGCCTGAAGAATAGATTTGCCCAAATTCTATTGAATATGCCTGTAAGATGAAATTGACTTTGTCTGAAAATAGGTATTAAAAATAGGGGTAGGAGCAGAATAAACAGGATCATAAAAATGATCAGCGCATAAACTGTGTGAAGGCCTCTAATTATTTTCAAATGAATGTCCTTTATGATCAATGCGCAAAATGATGAAATATCCTCTGCTAATCCAGTTATGAATGATTAAAATTTAGTAATTTCATAGGTCAAAATAATCAAGAAGATGAGAGTACTACATATATTCAGCTCGGTTATTCTATTTTCATTTTTCGCTTACATGGGTTGCGATAGCGGAAGTGATGATCCTTCAATTACCGAGACAGAAAGAGTAAAAACTTTATTAATCGGAGATGCGGCTATCGGAACAACCTGGAATATACAAAGTGTAACTGTAGGTGAAGTTGATTATACAGATGAATTCAGCGGACTTTCTCTCACTTTTTCCGATGGAGGTGTTACAGCTGAAAATGGAAGAGCTGTATTTGAATCAACGGATTCATGGAGTTTTAACGATGAAAGTGCCACTTCATTTACTACAGGCTTGGGTTTAAATGTTACTATTCAGGGAATAACGCAAAATTCATTGGTTTTAAGATTTGTATTGGATGAAACAATTTTGGGTAGGCAAGATGCAGTAGCAGGAGAAAATATTTTCACATTTACAAGATAAATCAATTATGACGCCCCCGCCTCCATTTAGTTATACCTATTCCCCAAACATGCCAGAGTTGCTACTCGGTTTAAAGTGTTCTGTTGCTATTAGCACATACCAAACGGGCAAGGTTGTTTTATTTTCAGCCAAAGATGAAAACCAGCTTATTCAGCTTCCAAGAAATTTTGATAAGCCCATGGGCTTAGCGTTAGAAAACGGAAAGCTAGCTATTGCCACAAGGGACGAGCTAATAATAACCACAAATGCCCCTGGAATGGCCAGGAATTATCCGGCTAATCCAAATACTTATGACAGTCTCTTTATACCCAGGGTTACATATCATACAGGCACATTAGACCTTCACGACATCACTTATTCAAATAAGGGGTTAGTAGGAGTGAATACATTATTTAGTTGCTTATCAACTTTTGATTCAGACTTTAGCTTTAAAAACTTTTGGAAGCCCCACTTTATCACTGAATTAAAGCCGGAAGATAGGTGCCATTTAAATGGATTGGCCATTGATAAAGAAGGTAATCCTAAATATGTAACAGCATTAGGACATGGGGATCAAGGCCGAGAGTGGAAGGATAAAATGCTGGAAGGAGGCATATTAATGGACGTTGAATCTAATTCGATTATTGGCGATAAATTACCAGTACCTCACTCACCAAGAATTTATAATGACGGTTTATGGATGTTACTTTCTGCCACGGGCGAAGTTGTTAAGGTAAATGTAGCAGATGGTAAATACGATGTGGTAACAAAATTGAATGGTTTTGTACGTGGGATGGATAGAATTGGTGATTATTTATTTGTTGCCACTTCTAAATTAAGACCAAACAGTTCATTGTTTAAAGAAGCTCCCGTAGCTAAAAACTCTGTGGTATGCGGAATTTCCGTCATTTATATTCCTACGGGGCAACCCTGCGGACACATACTTTATCAAACCTCGGTGGAGGAATTATTTGATTTGAAAATTTTACCTGGCATGATGCGGCCAAATGTGTTAAATCATGCCAAGCAAATGCATAAGTCATCAGTAATTACTGAACAAGAAGTTTTCTGGGCTCAACCGGAAAAAGAAGAAAATAAAGAATCTGTTACATCATGAGTAATTTAAACCAACTACTCGCTAAAAGGCTAAAAGCCAAGCATCAAAAACTATCTTCCAGGTTTCTTAAGGGAATAGAGGAAGGGAACTTTCAAACCTTAACGACAAGAAAAAAATATAGTGTTGTTGAAAGGCTAAAAAAAGTTGAAAGGCAATTAAAGGAGCTTGGAGCAAAGGCTAATATTAAAACAGGTTTAAGTTTTAAACACTGGGCAGTGGCATTAGCACTCGGTATTGTTGTAACATCAACCTCATTGGCGCAAAAGAATGAGCCCAATAAGAAGTGGGCAAATAGAGTTAATAAGAATAATGGTGCTGGTGCAAAAACTGAGGCTCAAAATATATTCTTCACTCAAGTTCAGCAACTTGGCGAAGGAGCCAGCGCTGGAGCATTTATTGGAGATTTCGATAATGATGGTGATGATGATGCGATATATCTAACTTACACTGAGGCACCTGTAATGCTCATCAATAATGGAGACTTTACATTTAATCAACAGATTATTCCGATCACCAATTTTGATGCATTGAGATTAGCTGATCTTTCTGATTTTGATGGAGATGGAGATTTGGATTTGCTGACAGTCAGAGGACAGAACGGTTACCCTCTTTCAACGAATATTTTACGAAATGATGGTAATGGTAATTTTATTGAGGAATTAGGAAGTATAGGTAATGATTTACTGGATTCGGATAAAGTGCTTTTCGCGGATTTTGATGGAGATGGTGATACAGACTATGCTTACAATGATCAATCTGTAAGTCCTTTTAGTGTTTCTATCTACTTAAATAATACGTTTAATTTCACTCAATATTCTACTAGTACTGGATTTGGAGGCTATGGTGTCTTTCAAATTTATGGTGTGGCAGATATGGATGGAGATTCTGATCTTGATATTGTTTATCGAGGCCAAGATCCTGGATTTAACAATGGTATTAGAATTTTGACTAATGATGGGTCGGGTAACTTCACTGACAACTCCGGCTTCTTTTATCTATTTGGATATGATGAAATAGCTATCGGTAATTTAGATAACGATGGTGATGTGGATATCTTATTAAGTGCTAATCTATATCCTGACGTTCAACTAACACCTTTGTTACAGACATCTCCCGGAGTCTTTACTGCAGGTACACTTTTTACAGCAACAAATGGAAACAGAGCAGATGATTTAATCATCAGGGATTTAAATAATGATAATAACCCTGAAGTGATTATGAGTTCTGAAAACAGAGAAACATTCATTTTCGAAAATTCCGGCTCAGCAATATTTATAAACCCACAAGTACTGAGTGGTAGCGTATTGCCTGCCAATTTAGATGGCAATGGTGATATTGACTTATTCGTTAGTAACGGAAATATAGAATCATATGAAAATACTGGCGGTCTTACCTTCTCTTTAAATCCTACTAATATCGTAACTGTTGCTAATTCCTACGACATTGATTTAGTAGATATTGACAGTGATGGTGACTTAGATATTATACAAGGCGCTATTCCAAGAGTTTGGCTCAATGATGGCTCAGGACAGAATTTTGTTTTGAGTCAGGAAGCAACGTCTTATTCTAATGAAAAACATGTGTTTGGTAGATTAGATGGAGATGCCGATTTAGACTTTGTTGCCATTCCAGACAATGGGAACATTATTTACCCTGGTTTTGATATTTGGACTACGAATGCCGGTACACTTTCATTCAATTCTAACAGAGGATATGGCGTGTATGAAACCATCGACATCGGTCTGGCAGATTTAGATGGAGATACGGATTTGGATATTGCATTAATTGCCAGAGAAGGATCAACGCAGTTTTATTTGCGAACTCTCATTAATAATGGAGGTCTAAGTTTTAGTCAACAAACTAATCTAAGTATTCCCTTAACCTCTGATGGCGGAAAGTTTGAAATAGGAAATATAGATGCAGATGCGGATTTAGAAATAGTTTTGGCTTATGGTTATACTGTTGAAAAATTTGATAATGACGGGGCAGGTAATTTTACTTCTAGTGGTATAGTATACAACGGCTCTCCAAGTTTAGATGCTAGTGTAATTATTCTTGCAGATCTGGATAACGATTCTGATTTAGACTTATTCATTGGTAATAGTGAGGAATATGCTGGCAATCAGTACACATTATTTAATGATGGAACAGGGGCATTCTTTGCTCACCCTGGAGGGTATCTTGGATTTGATTCAGGAGGGTACATTTATCAAGCTTCTGTCGCAGATGTAGACAATGATGGGGATTTAGATATCGCCACAGCAAATTATGGACAAGGCATTCAGTTTTTTCTAAATGATGGTACAGGAGTCTTTGTAAGAGATGATCTTAGCTTAGGAAAAGGAGATGAATATACGACATTGGCTTTTGGAGATTTAGATGGAGATAGCGATTTAGATTTAGTAACTGGCGGCTACTATATTGCTAACAAAGTATTCAAGAACTTAGGGAATGTTTTAGAAGCAGATTCAACTGCATTAGTTGCTTTTTATGATGCTACTAATGGAGACAATTGGACAAATACACAAGAAGGTACTAATCCATGGAAAGTAGGAAATGTTGATACCTGGTTTGGTGTATCTGCTGCGGCAGACGGAGTAACGGCTTTGACCTTGCCAAATAATAATATAGAAGGCCCAATACCAGCAGAATTTAATCAATTAGGTCGATTAACCGATGTTGATCTTAGCGGGAACTTAATCAACGATATTCAAAGTAACTTATCTGGATTAACGGCACTCACTAGTATAGATCTTTCAAATAATAAATTAGACTTTGGAGATTTTGAACTCATTGGCAGTCTACCAGGCTTGGTGATTGGAGAACAAGAGGCAAACGATGTTGCTTCATTTGATTTGATTCCAGCAGGAAGTGCCACTTCTGTTACGTTTAGTATTGCTGGATCGGCCAACGAATATCAATGGTTTAGAAATGGGGCTATAGCAAACGGAGAAACTACAAATACAGTGGATATAGCCTCAATTGATAGAAGTAATATGGGTGATTATTATTGCGAGGCTACTAACCCAGATGTGCCTGGCCTAACTATTACTTCTGCAACTAAAACAGTTTTGGCTACGGCCGTGTGTACTGGTCAGATTAACATCAATGAAACTGACCCAGCCACTGATGGAGATGTGTTACTCATGAGGATAAATTCAAACGGGTTCGATACTACTCAAGTAGTTATAATGAATAGCACAGGTCAGTTCCAAATGAATGATGTAGTTCTTGCTGATTACATTTTAGCTAGTGTGGTTGATACAATTGCTCACCCCGATGCAATACCTACTTATTTTGGTAATACAGTTTTTTGGGCGGAAGCAGATACACTTTTTATTAATGGTGATCTTACTGCGGACGTTACAGCCGTTTTTAGCGCCAACCCAACGGGTGATGTTGGCCAATTTGCAGGTTATTTGGAAGAAGAAATTCCTGATGGTGGTAGGATAGAGGCCAGAGGCAGAGTGAGTGGCGCAGGTGTAACATTGAGAAGAGGAAGAAGCACCTCTAAAGGTGAAGGAGCCGGTGAATTAGCATACTACGTATACACGAATGATGCTGGAGAATTTATGGTTAGAGGCGTTGAACCGGGCGAATATAATATTGATATACAATACCCTGGTTATCCTATGGATGAGAATTCATTTATTGATATAACAATTGGTACTGGACCAAAAGATAGCCAGGTTTCAATTGAAGCGTTGGTTGATCAAGGAGTTATTTCTGTAAGACAACTTGTGATACTCGCTACAGAGGAGTTTAATAATGGAATATTGTTTTACCCGAATCCAACAAGCGATTACCTGAAAGTATTAGATAACGAGAATCGAGGAAAATTAAAAGTGGAGGTGTTTACAGCCAGTGGCAGAAAATTGAAACATTTGAATTTTACCGATGAAGTAAGTATTGATGTGCGCGAGTTACCAGCAGGACAATATATTGTTACTGTTAGAGATGACAACGGAAATGAGTTAGAAACCAGAAGAATATTGATTGAGTAATCAATCTAACTTTACATTACATCTTTGATCTTTTAAAAGGCTAACCGCATCATCCATGTCAATATTGGCTTTGGTTTCATCCATTTTTTCGTTGAATGAGCGATTAAGTTCTTTTCTTCTCATGGCTTCGTAAAATCGCCTTACCTCTACGGGTTTATCCAATATAAGAGGAGGAACTATGGTCGGTTTGTTGTCATCATCTTTGGCTACCATCGTTACATAAGAAGTATTGGTGTGCTTCACACTGCCTTGCTTCACGTTTTCTGCAATTACTTTTATGCCAACTACCAGCGAAGTTCTTCCTACATAATTAATAGAAGCATGTAACGAAACCAGGTCTCCAACTTCCACAGGTTGTAAAAACTCTACACCATCTACAGAAACAGTTACACAATAGTTGCCTGCATGTTTACTGGCACAGGCATAAGCAACCTTATCAATGAGCGACAATAAAATACCACCATGAATTTTACCCCCGAAATTGGCGTATGAAGGAATCATAAGCTCTGTAATCGTGGTTCGTGAATACTCTACAGTTCTTCCGGGGTGGTTTTCCATGTTTCAATTTATAAAATTAAAATGGAAAAAATGAAAATAACTTACCCTACCATCTTATTACTCTGATCGTAATACAAGCTTAACAAGGAATCCATTTTTCTTTCACCTGATGCTATTGAGAAAATCAAATCCCATTTCTCTTGTGATAGTAATTTTTTCAATGGCTGCTCTACACTAGGTATTCTTTTAAATGGGAGGGTTAATTTTTTATCCCAAACCTTAGCATACTTTATTAAATCATCAGGGTAAACCACCTTTCTTCGTGTCCCTTCATTGCAGGCTCTAAATGGCTCCGATACATTTAAATAACCATAATCATCTGTTAATTGCTCACCAGGGTGTATATCTCTAATGGCAATTTCAAAATCATAAGGAGTAGTGAAGCAGTTTGAGTTAAAACTGTGATTTACAAAGCGGCCGTTGTCCCAACAAAGAATATAATTGCCGCTTCCATTTCGGTAAGAATAAACTTCAAGAATGTCTTTATACGTATCCTCAAAGTTCTGCACCTGATCGGGAGTAAATTCACGATCAAACTTGTCAAGTACCCATGTAATAGTACCTTTTGGGATGAAATCTGTGGCTACAACCCCGTAGCCTATTTCATCATTTATGAACCGAAGCTCAGTTTTAGGGTGTATCATTTCTGTTAAAGAACTATAACAATGTGAATGTACTAATTAGTTGAATTAGTTGTATCTCCCAGCTGACAATCTCAAACAATTAATATTAATGTTTAAACGGTATTAATATCTTTATTGACTAAACAGTTTGAGATATGAAAAAGAACAAGATAATATTTATGATAGCCACCGGTTTTTTATCGGTTTTAATGCTGATGTCAGCGGGTATGTATTTTTTTAATTATGATGAGGTAAGTGGTATTTTTGATCAGCTGGGCTACCCAACTTATATCATTTATCCGTTAGGGGTGCTAAAAGTTTTAGGCTTGGTGGCAATTTGGACTAGGTTAAGCACTACGCTCGTTTATTTTGCCTATGCCGGCTTTCTGTACGATTTTATGCTAGCATTTAGTGCTCATGTAGCTATAGGTGATGGTCAGCAGGGTGGAGCTGTGGTAGCTATCGTTCTGTGGTTGATATCATTTACTTTTTATAAGAAGGTATACGCCTAAGCTAATCTTGTTAAAAGCAGATTTAACTCAGTTTGGAGTGTTAATGTACGGTCCTTTGCGTACCACGTGTGCAGTTCAGTAGCAAATTCTTCATAGGTTAATTCACCAGCCTTCATGCGCAGTAATTTTTCTTGCACGGGTTGTGGCCTTGGTCCCCACTGAGCTAGTTCCTGAAACTCTTCATCCAATATGATTAATTTCGGAATGGATCGGCCTCCATCTGTCAAATATTCATCCATTATATCCAGGTTTTCATCCCTGAGCAGCAACCGTAGCTCGATATTAGAATTCAATTCAGCAATTTTATTAATTACTGGAATATTCTGTGCTGCGTCTCCACACCAACCTTCTGTAAGAATCAGCCAATTTTGTTTCTCATTGATGTTGGCAACAGTTGTTTTTAATTCATCGGTAAGTTGAGCGATCTTTTCCCACTTGTTCATTCTTTGCTCATTTAACTTAGTATAGCTGAGCATATTTTCAGAATGGTTGTCACCGGTTGTCTTGTTTATTGCCAACAAGCGCTGAATTAGCTCTCTGTATTCGCTGTAGGTTAATCCATTCTCCCAATGAACTTCATTTACAATGGATGCTTTCAATTCTTTTGTCATAATGATATCAAAACTAAAAAGCTCCACAAATAGTTGTGGAGCTTTTTAAATTATAGTCAATTGGTCGTTAAACAGACAGTTGGTTATGCTGCCTTTTTCACTTCTGCTAGTTGTACTTCTTTATGCTTAGCTAGCTTAATAATGCCAACAGCATTCAATAACTTAATTACCTGGTAAGTAGGGTCAATTTCATGCCATCTGAATCCACCAAAATTGGCTCTGCTGCCGTGTTTATGGTGGTTGTTGTGATAGCTTTCGCCCATCATTAGAAAATCTACAGGTAAAAAGTTTCTTGATGTATCGCCTACTTCAAAGTTTCTGTAACCATACTTATGGGCAAACCAGTTAATAATAGCACCATGAATTGGCGACATTAAAAATTGCAAAGGCAGAAGTAACCATAACCACCAAACTGTAGCAAATTGCCAGTAGATAGCTACATATACAGCACCCCAAAGCACTCTGGATACCCAAGAACGTGCAAACGTGTCAAAAGCAGTCCATTCAGGAACATCTTTTGTGAAACGATCATCAACCTTCATCTTTTTGCTCGTAATAGCAGAATAGATGGTTTTTGTTTTCCACATCATTTTAAATAGACTTTCGTCATATTTAGGTGAATGAGGATCGTTAGGTGTATCGGCATAAGCATGGTGCATTCTATGCATAATGCCATAACCGTATGCGCTTAAATAATTAGATCCCTGGAATATCCAAGTAAGAACAAAGAATACCTTTTCCCAGGTTTTGCTCATGGTAAATGCTTTGTGAGAAGCATACCTGTGCAGGAAAAATGTTTGAAAGAATAGCGACAAATACCAGTGCGCTATAAAAAATGTGATTATAACAGCCATTTAATAATAATGTAAAGTTTCGAAACTAACGGCACTTTGTGCCTTTAGTATAGAGACAAGCACAACAGACAGTTGTGACAAAAAAATTGAAATTAATTTTTTAGCTCTTCGTTGATGTGATCGATAATCACTTTAGGATCGTTTTTTTGACAAGCGTTTTTGAACGACTCGAAGAAGTTTGTATTGGAGAAATCATTCTTAATTTTAGTCGTTTCCTCGTTCAATTTTGCTTTTGCCCGGCTGAATAACTTTCTACAGTTATCTTTCTTCTTATTAAATACAACCTGAAGCTCATCATATTCAAAATCAAAAAATTCCCTTAAAACAAATACGCCTTTTTCTAGCGGTTCAAGTTTTTTGTGAATTACATTCAAGGCAGAGGAAACTTCATTCTCAAAGTCGAAATGAAAAAGCTCCATTTCTTTATACTTATCAATGAGGTCTTTTGGGTTTAAAGATTCCAGACACTCGTCTTTCTTTCTTTTAATCGCATTTAAATGATTCAGGCAATTATTGGTAACTGCTTTAATTAAATACGCCTTTGTATTTTGAATCTTTTTTGTGTCAATAGTTAGCCATTTCAGAAGTGTATCTTGCACAATATCTTCTGCATCAGCAACCGACCCTAATATTCGTTGGGCAATGCTTTGAAGCATCGGTTGATAGAGCGCTATAGCTTGACTTTGATTCATTGTAACTTCAAAGATAACACTAATAAATTTAACTGACAGTTGTTAGGCAGTTAACATCTTTTTGGTCAAATGGTTAAATCTCCAAAACAAGGTGATAGCTACTATTGATAAGCCTATCAATAATCCGTACCAAACGCCCGATGCACCCATTTGATAGTGAAATGCCAGTAAATAACCAATAGGCAAACCTAAAACCCAATAGGCTATAAAAGTCATTGCGGTAGGTATTTTAACATCTGCCAAACCGCGCAAGGCTCCTAAGCTTAACACCTGTATACCATCTGAAATTTGAAAAAATCCTGCAATAATTAATAGACCTGCTGCTAGCTCAATTACAGCAGTATCTTCAATGTATAATGAAGGAAGGTAAAACCTACCTACAATAAATACTGTGGCACAAATGCCCATAAATAGTATTACCATTCCATACAATGTAAATGCTGCTGCTCTTAAAGTTGGAATATCTTTTAAACCTAGTTGGTTGCCAATTCTCACAGTAGCTGCGGCTGACAATCCTGAAGCCATCATATAACTTATCGCTGCCATATTTATAGCAATCTGATGCGCAGCTAGCGCTTCAGTTCCAATCCAACCGATCATAATCACAGCAAAACCAAAAGCGCCCACCTCAAAAATAAATTGAATTCCTGCCGGTAGACCCAGACCAAGCATATTGCGAAAGATATTCTTGCTGTAATTCCCAAGTTTAAAACCCAATCTGAATGGCTGGTATTTTTTTCCATGATAAACATATAAAACCATCCAGCTAGCCAGAATTATTCTGGCAATAAATGACGCATAACCAGCTCCAATTAATCCGTATGCATCAAAACCTAGTTTTCCATAGATTAAAATGTAGTTTAAAATCACATTTAAGAGGTTGGAGCCGATAACAATAATCATGGCCATCTTAGTATCAGAAAGACCTTCAGCAAATTGTCTGAAAGTCTGAAAAATCATTAATGGCACCAATGATAGCGTAACAATATTTAAATAAGGAAGAGCCATATCAACCACTTCCATTGGCTGGTCTAAATATTTTAATCCCGGTCCGGCAATAGCGACTATCGCAAACAGTATCAATCCAGTAATTAGGTTGATGATGATGGCATGTTTTAAATAAACTGCAGACTTGCTCACATTACCTTCTCCATCTGCAGCAGCCACCAGAGGAGTAATTGCATAAGAAACTCCGATACCAAACATTAATAGCAAATGGAATATGACATTGGCCAATGATGCACCTGCCAGTGGAACGGCTCCCAGATGCCCTACCATTACGCTATCTGCCACGTTTACCATCATATGCCCGAGCTGACTCAGCATCACCGGGTAGGCAAGATGGAAGTTCTTTTTTAAGTGCTCTATGTAATTTTGCCTGGACAAATTTATTCTTGGTTTATAATGGCATTGGCTTTTAAAATACCCGCCACACTCATGCTATCAGTAATTTCACCATTCATTACCATCTCGTATACCGATGAAAAGGGTAGTTTTTTTGTTTGCATATCAGACTCCGACTCTTCCAAACTGGAATTACCTTGTCTGATTCCTTTGGCTAAGAAAACAAATGCCACTTCATCAGATACTGAGTTGGAAGTGTGCATTTTCAAAATGAGTTCATACGTTTCTGCTTCTAATCCTGTTTCTTCTTTTAACTCACGCTTCGCAGTAACCACTAAATCTTCTCCAAGGGGAGAACCACCTTCGGGGATTTCCCATGAGAATTCATCTAATGGAAATCGATGCTGCCCAACAATCCATGTATTACCATCCTCGTCAATTGGAATTACACCAACAGCGATATTTTTAAAATGTACTTTACCATAAATTCCTTTCCCACCTCCAGGGTTAATTACCTGATGTTCAATTACTTCAATCCAAGGGTTAGAATATTTAATGTCTGAGGAAAGTGATTTCCAAGGGCTTTCGTCATTTTTCATGGCTGCAAAACTACCATAAGTTTTGAAGTATGGGTAAGGCCGTTAGATTTGTAGTATGTTATTGTCGTCTTACAGTCAAGATAAAATAGAGGCCGGATGCGATGAGGCCGGAAGGGGCTGTTTAGCTGGGCCGGTAGTAGCTGCAGCAGTTATATTGCCTTTTGATTATAAGCATAAGTTGCTGAACGACTCAAAACAACTTTCCGAGAGTAAGCGTCTTCTTATCCGAAAGGACATTGAGAAGGATGCAATAAGTTATGGAGTCTGTTTTGTAGATAATCATGAAATTGATCAGGTTAATATTTTAAATGCCTCATATCTGGCAATGAATAGAGCCGTTGACATGCTCAATAAAACACCTGGGTTACTGTTAATTGATGGCAATAGATATAAACCACATAATGACATTCCCTATGAGTGCATTATTAAAGGCGATGGCAAATATTTATCTATTGCGGCAGCTTCGATATTAGCGAAAACGTACCGAGATGAGTACATGGAAGAGATTGGGTTGAAACACCCGGAATATAGTTGGAGTAAGAATAAAGGCTATCCAACAGTACCGCATCGTGATGCAATCAAACAATATGGAATTACAGAGTTTCATAGGAAAACATTCAGGTTACTGCCGAATCAACTCGAACTTTTTGATTAAAATTTTGATTTAATGTTTTCAACAGCAACACTATGTGCCTGATCTTATTTGCAAAAAATGTTCATCCGAAATATAAGTTGGTTTTAGCCGCTAATAGAGATGAGTTTTATGAAAGGGCAACTGAGCCTGCCACATTTTGGGAAGATCATGAAGATTTACTGGCAGGAAAAGACCTGGAAGCCGGAGGCACATGGATGGGTATTACCAAAGCAGGAAGAATTGCCATGCTCACCAACTATCGAGATTTAAGTAATATTAAAACAAACGCACCGAGTAGAGGGCATTTGGTAACTGATTATTTATTAGGCGAAGAATCTGCCCAAAACTATTTAACCCATGTTGAGAGCAAAGGTGAACTATATAATGGGTTTAACCTGATAGCTGGCGATGCTGATTCACTAAACTATTATGGAAATTACCAGAAAGGAGTGCATAAAATCTCTGATGGCTTACATGGATTGAGTAATGCGTTGCTCGACACTTCCTGGCCTAAGGTGGAAAAAGGGAAGGAGAAATTGGAATCACTTTTAAACGAAACTCAAATTAATAGCAATGAACTCTTGAGAATATTATATGATGATATAAAAGCAAATGATAATAATTTGCCAGAAACTGGAGTTGGCTACGAAAAGGAGAAAATGCTATCACCCATGTTTATCAAAAGCAGCAATTATGGATCTCGTTGTTCAACGGCCATTTTAGTGACGCATGATAATGAATTTACGTTTGTAGAAAGAACATATGATACAATGAGTTTTGATCATGAAGACCGAAAATTTGTATGGAAACTTTGATGGAAGTTTTTTTATTTATACATTTGAGACCGACTGGTCGGTACTAGTATGGAAACAACGAGAGAAAAAATAGTAAAAAAGTCTGCAGAGCTGTTTAATACCTATGGGTATCATGCCTGTTCTCTCAGCCATATTATGGAAGCTACTGGCTTAAAAAAGGGTGGAATATACAATCATTTTAAGAACAAAGACGAGATAGCGGTTGAAGCTTTTAATTATAACTACGAACGAGTTCAGGCTAGATTCAAAGAAAGGCTAAGTCAGGTAAATACACCAACTGAAAAGATTATTGCAGTGATTGATGCTTTTGTTTCTTTTATTGATGACCCTATTGTACAAGGTGGAGGTTGTCCAATTTTTAATACAGCCATGGATGCCACCAACACGCATCCCATGTTAAAGGAAAAGGCTAAAGCCGGTATTGATGGTTTGAAGAAATATGTGGAGTATAAACTACTTGAAGGGATTGAAGCCGGTGAATTCAATGAAGGCATAAATGTCAAAAAAGTGTCATCACTTATGGTAGCAACATTGGAAGGAGCTATCGTCATGTCTCGGGTAGAGGATAGCAACGATTGCCTTGAAATGGCCTCAGAGTATGTAAAAGAATACTTGTTTAAAAATATTATTAAGAGTTAAAAAAATTTAATCAACAACAGACCAATCGGTCTTAAAAGACTTCAGTCATGAAAACTCAAAAGAAAATTAAAACACCTATAGGACTTAGACTCATCGCCTGGGCATTTCCGAAAGTTGAAATGATAGCTCCGTGGCTGGCAAAAAGATGGTTTGTAAAAATATTTTTCTCAACGGCAAAGTACAAAACACCCTATGGAGAAGTAGAAATTGCTGGGCAGGCTAATAAATATCAAATTCAGTTTAAAAACAAGCAGGTTCAGGTCTATGAGTGGGGCGAAGGTAAACCAGTACTTTTTGTTCATGGATGGATGGGCCGAGCAACTCAGTTTAGAAAATTTATTCCATTATTTACAGATAACGGTTACAAAGTCGTAGCCTTTGATTCAACTGGCCATGGTCAATCTGATGGTTCATCTTCGCACTTGATGGAGTTTGTTGGAATTATAGAGCAACTCCAGAATAATTACAGAAAGTTTGAAATGATTGTAGGGCACTCGCTAGGAGGGGTTGCTTCATTCCATGCAACATTGGCCGGAATATCAGATAAGTTAGTTTTAATTAGTAGTCCAACTGTGGGTGCTCAAATACTGGAAGAGTTTAGAAGTAAAATTGGAGCATCAGAAAAAATGTTGCCTTACTTCGAAGAACGTATTATGGAAGACTATGGCAAAACCTTTGAAGAATATTCAATCTCTCACAATATCACAAAACTGCGAGATACAGAGTTATTAATTGTACATGACAGAGGAGACCGAGAAGCTCCCTACTCTAATGCTAAATTGATTCACGACCTTTACCCTTCCAGCAAGATAATAACAACTGAGGGTAATGGGCATACCAGAATTTTAAAAGATGAAAAGGTGATAAATGAGGTTCTGCAGCACTTGAAAGCTCAGAAGTACAATTCAGAACCATCATTAGTTTAGCAAATCTTATTTGGTGAGCGAGAAAATGGATTAATCTGTATTATCAACCGCTTAAGGAAATATTAGATAAAATCACCCGTAATTTCCGTTCTTTGTTTATCTAGATGATTGTGCGATGACAAAGATTATTAAGACTACCGAGATTTCGAAGATTTACCAAATGGGTAATCAGACAGTAAAGGCGTTGAAATCAATTTCAATTGAAATTGATAAAGGTGAATATGTAGCCTTCATGGGTCCGTCTGGTTCGGGTAAGTCTACACTAATGAATATTATTGGTTGTTTAGATACACCTACAGGTGGAACCTATATTCTAAATGATAATGATGTCAGTGACCTTACTGAGAATGAACTAGCAGTAATTAGAAATAAAGAAATAGGTTTCGTTTTTCAGACATTTAACTTATTGCCTAGAGCATCAGCACTAGAGAATGTGGCATTGCCATTAATTTATGCAGGCTACGGTAAATCAGAGCGTGAAGAAATTGCGATGAATGCCTTATCAAATGTAGGTTTGTCAGATCGATATGATCATAAACCAAATGAACTTTCGGGTGGTCAGCGCCAGAGAGTGGCTATTGCAAGGGCATTGGTGAATAATCCTAGTATTATTTTAGCTGATGAACCAACAGGTAACTTAGATACTAAAACATCTTATGACATTATGGAGTTATTTCAGCAGCTTCATGATGCGGGTAACACGATCATCATGGTTACTCACGAAGATGATATCGCACATTATGCTCATCGTATTATCAGATTGAGAGATGGGTTGGTTGAAACTGATGAGATAAATAATAACGTGACTAGGGCTGACGAACAAAAAGCAGCACTTTCAGAGTAACTATGAAGGTTTATACTAAAACAGGAGATAAAGGTACTACTTCATTATTTGGTGGGTTAAGAGTTTCTAAAGCTCATGATAGAATTAATGCCTATGGCACAGTTGATGAACTAAATTCTCACATTGGATTACTGAGAGATCAGGCTGTGAATGGTGGCAGACACGATGTTTTAGTTGAAATTCAGGATAGATTATTTACCGTAGGATCTATTCTAGCTACTGAACCTGGAAATACGAAAGTTAAAATACCTAAACTGGCTGAAACAGACTTAACCTTTTTAGAGGAGGAAATAGATAAGATGGACACTGAATTAGAGCCCATGAAATCATTCATTCTTCCAGGAGGCCATCAATCTGTCTCTTTTTGTCATATAGCACGCTGTGTTTGTCGCAGAGCAGAGCGCTTGGTAATCCTTTTACAAGAAACTGAGGAAGTTGATCAGTTAGTTGTTCAATACCTCAATAGGCTTAGCGATTACTTGTTTGTATTAAGCAGAAAAATGACAGCCGAATTAAAGGCTCCGGAAACCCCTTGGGTTCCAAGAAAATAATAGAACCTTTTTCTACTCTTAATATTTTGTTACTTTTGCAAACCTAACGATCGTTAGTAACGTTAAACCACGTAACATGATAGATACTTTGAATATCGACATTAAGAAGATAGCTGAGTCTAAAATCAGTCAAATAGATTTCAACAACATACAATTTGGGAAGACTTATTCTGATCACATGTTCACAGCAGAATATGAGAACGGAGAATGGAAGAATCTAAGAATTGAGCCTTATGAGCCAATGCGAATCAGTCCGGCAAGTCCCGCCTTACACTATGGAATATCTATTTTTGAAGGCTTAAAAGCATATAAAGACTCTGAGGGTAAAATAAATATTTTCAGGGCTGACAAGAATTATGAGCGTTTAAACATTTCTGCTAACAGAATGTGTATGCCTCAATTACCGGAGCAAATCTTTTTTGACGGATTGCATACGCTATTAGAATTAGATAATAAGTGGGTGCCAGATGTACCTGGTACATCATTGTATATCAGACCATTTATTTTCTCAAATGACGACTACATCGGTATTCGTCCTTCAGAGCGATTTAAATTTATGATTATCACTTGTCCTGTGGGTGCTTACTACGCCAAACCGGTAAAAGTGAAAATAGAAGATCACTTCGTAAGAGCTGTTGAGGGTGGAAGTGGCTATTGCAAGACAGGTTGTAACTATGGTCCGGCCATTTATCCTGCCAAACTTGCTCAGCAAAAAGGGTACGATCAGTTAATCTGGACAGACGGCAAGGAGCATAAGTACATTGAGGAATCAGGTACAATGAATATCATGTTCGTAATTGATGGAAAATTAGTTACTCCAGCTTTAGGCGATACAATTTTAAATGGAATTACACGAGATAGTGTTTTAAATGTGGCTCGTGATTGGGGTATGGATGTGGAAGAAAGAAAAGTACCTGTAACAGAAGTTATTGCTGCCATTAAAGAAGGAAGATTAACTGAAGCCTTCGGTGCAGGAACAGCAGCAACAATTGCTCAAATTGAGCTTATTGGTTACAAAGGAGAAGATTTTCAGCTACCAGCGGTAGAAACCAGAGAGTTTTCTAATAAAGTTTTAAAGGAATTAGATGGAATCAAGCTTGGTCAGATCGAGGACAGATTTGGTTGGGTGAGTAAAATTTAATTATATATTCACAGTCAATTGGTTTATAAGAGCCAACCACCAGCAGGCGGTTGGCTCTTTTATTGAAATGAAGTAGGATGTAGACTTCATATTTTCATTAGCTTTGACGAAAATTTACAGAACATGACACAAGACGAGTTGAAAGACTTGAAGGCCAGAGTAGAGGCTTTGAGGAGGTATCTTTGACTACGATAAGAAGAAAGCTGAAGTAGAAGAAGAAGAATTGGTAACTGCCCAACCAGAATTCTGGAACGACCCAAAAGAGGCAGAAAAAATCTTAAAAGGAATACGCACTAAAAAAGTCTGGACAGATAGTTTTTCAGAGGTTATAACCCTGTATGAAGACCTGGAAACACTTTATGAGTTCTATCAGGCCGATGAAGTAGAGGAGGATGAGCTGAATGCTGCCTACAAGGAGGCCGAGAAAGCTGTGGAAGACCTGGAGTTCAAGAAAATGCTGAGCGGTGAGGAAGATCAATTCGGTGCGATGCTGGAAATTAACCCCGGTGCAGGAGGTACGGAGTCGCAGGACTGGTGCGATATTCTAAACAGAATGTACATTATGTATGGCGAGAGCCACGGCTACTCAGTAAAGCAGGTGGACTATCAGCCTGGGGACGTAGCAGGTATTAAATCGGCCACCTTGCAAATTGATGGGCCTTTCGCTTATGGAAACCTGAAATCCGAGATTGGAGTACACAGACTAGTAAGAATTTCTCCATTTGATTCTGGAGGAAGAAGACATACTTCGTTTGCTTCAGTATATGTTTCGCCAGTTATTGATGATGAAATAGAAATTGAAATCAATCCGGCTGATGTGGAATTACATACTTCACGCTCTGGTGGCGCAGGAGGACAAAATGTGAACAAGGTAGAAACCAAAGTGCAGCTGACACATAAGCCTACAGGGATTGTAGTAGTGTGCCAGGTAGAACGATCGCAGCTAGCCAACAGAGAAATGGCCATGAAAATGCTTAAATCTCGATTGTATCAGCTTGAGCTGGAGAAAAGAAATGCAGAACGCGATAAAGTGGAAGCAGGTAAAATGAAAATTGATTTCGGTTCGCAAATTAGAAACTACGTTTTACATCCTTACAAACTTATAAAAGATGCCAGAACAGGCGTTGAGCGCACTGATGTTCAAAATGTTTTAGACGGAGATTTAGATGATTATATCAAGGCATTTTTGCTTGGTTATCAGGATAAATCTGAAGCTTAATTAGTTGTTGAATTTTTATTTACTGTCATTCTGAACTTGATTCAGAATCTCTCGTTTACGAGTAGATCGAAATTGAGGATTCCAAATCAAGTTTGGAATGACACTTTATTTCACAACCACCCTCTTTAAAATTGAATGGAGAAACAGAGAACCTATACTTTTCAATTCTGGCTATTATGTACTAGCTCGTTCCTGTTTTTTGCGAGCTTTAACATGATAATTCCTGAATTACCTTCATTTCTAACTAAGCTTGGAGGTGAAGATTACAAAGGGTTTATCATCTCCCTATTCACACTTACAGCCGGTCTGTCTCGTCCTTTTAGCGGTAAACTTACCGATAAGGTGGGTCGTATTCCGGTAATGGTTTTTGGGGCATCCATTTGTTTTGCGTTGGGTTTTATCTACCCATTCGTTACCACTATATTAGGGTTCTTTGCACTAAGACTTGTTCATGGCTTCTCCACTGGGTTTAAACCTACCGGAACGGTGGCATATGTAGCCGATGTAGTGCCCATTAATAAAAGAGGTGAGGCCATGGGTATTGCCGGGTTCTTTGGTACTACGGGTATGGCGTTTGGTCCATCATTGGGTAGTAAAATCACTCTGATGTATTCTATTGATGTGATGTTCTACGCGTCATCAGTATTAGCAATTCTTTCAATATTAATACTTGTTGGCATGAAAGAAACACTGGAAAATAAAGAGTCGCTAAGATGGTCTCACTTAAAAATAACCAAGCACGATGTGTATGAGCCTACTGCCTTGCCACCATCAATCGTAATGGCACTTACGGTTTTTTCATTTGGCATAGTATTAACCGTAATACCAGATTTCAGTGATCATTTAGGGATTAAAAACAGGGGTCATTTTTATTCGATTTTTACCTTATCTTCCTTGTTAGTGAGAATTCTGGCTGGCAAACTTTCTGATAAGTGGGGTAGGGAGCCTGTATTAATGCTTTCTACCAGTTGTTATATTATCTCTTTGCTTGTCATCGGATTTTCAGAGAGTGTAACTCAATTTTTTACTGGAGCCGTTATTTATGGTTTAGCTGTAGGCATGAACTCACCAACGCTTTTTGCATGGACTGCAGATTTAAGTCCTGATAAGAGTAGAGGCAAGGCCATGGCAACTACATTTATAGCACTGGAGCTTGGTATAATGATGGGTGCTATTCTATCTGGATGGACTTTTTCCAACAATCCGGCTAATTTTCCAATAACCTTCGGAATGGGGGCTGTGACGGCATTTATAGCTCTAGGATACCTATTGCTTAGAAAACGAAAGCAAAATTTAAAATCGGCTACTGTACATGCATAAACTTTTCAAATACCTGTTTTTTTCTGCAACTGCTGTGGAACTTACTCGAAACATATTCGACTGGGATTTTGAACATTACAGTAAGCCACTGATTGTACTTTTCCTTTTTCTTTATTTTATCACCGCTAATAGTAAAAAGGATACTGCTTTTTGGTTGGTAGCCATTTCACTGGTGTTTTCTTGGCTGGGCGATTCATTTCTAATGTATCAGGAACTTGATGCCACTTACTTCATTTTAGGGCTCGTGTCGTTTTTAATTGCCCATGTGCTGTATGCAATCTCCTATTTTAAATTAAGGTGGGCAGAAGCTGAAAATCCATTGCTACCTACACAGAAACTAAGGCATAGCATCACATTGGTTTTGGCAGGTGTAGCACTTGTAGCAATTCTATCACCCAACCTTGGCGATATGAGGCTACCTGTAACAGTATATGCAGCGGTGCTCGTGTTCATGGCTATATCAGCACTTTTGAGATACGGTTATACACCGATTAAAAGTTTCGGACTCGTGTTTGGTGGAGCGATCTTTTTTATGATATCAGATTCACTGCTGGCCATCAACAAGTTTATGGAGTCATTCGCTTATTCAGGTTTTTGGGTAATGCTAACTTATTCAATTGCCCAGTATTTAATAATTGAAGGTGTAATTAGGCATCAAAGACAAGGGTAAAATCTAAAAATAGGTGGCTCTAAATAATGTTATGCCACCTATTTCTTTGATCAAAACTTTTAATCTAATCTGGTTTTGTAAATATTTCCATCATAATTCAACAGGTACAAATTATTATTCTGATCAAATTCAACATCATTTAAATTGATTTCGCTGTTCGTGTAATAATCAGATGAGGTGTTTATGATGTTCTTTTGAGCTTCCCAGTTATAAGTTATTAATTTTCCATTTGTCAGTTTTACTATACTGTTGTCTCTGACTGTCACCAAATTACTTTGTCTGTCTACTGCCGTTGGCAAATGGTCTTCATAAAGCTCCCAAGTAGTTCCCACATTGTTTGAAGTAGCTTTTTCACCTGGAAATTGCCTTCCAAATTCGTCAGTCCATGTGCTTTCCATACCAAAAAGTTTGTTTTGCTGATTGGCAGTTATAAAACCTATATCAGATTTCTTTAAAGACCAGGAAGCACCATCATCATTTGATACGGCTATGTTATCTCCCAAGTATGGAATGATTAAAGATCCATCAGGAAGCTTAAGTAATCTGTTAAATAGCACTCGCCAAAAAGGGCCTTCAAAGTCAATGGAGCCAAGTTTAGTGCCTACATGATGGTTTATAAATGAATCACCATTATTAGATGAGACACGCACATAACTTTTGTTATCATCAATATGGATGACATAAAGTTTGCCATCTATATAATGAACATAACAAGAATTTAATCCCGATGGTGGGTTTATAGTAGTTACAATTACCGTTTCTTCTCCAGTGGCAACATGATAGCGATATACTTCATTGACAGAAGTGTAAAATACAAACTCACCGTCATTGGATACTGCAAAGTTATTTACCCATTTGTTTCCTGTTTCGGCATATAAATCAAAGGAAATGGTTTTGGTCGTTTCTCCAACTTCCGGGCTGTAAGATTCCTCATCGCTGCATGCAGAGATTGCAAGCAAGAGAGCCACAAGGAAAAACGACCAATAATTACTCAGACAACAATTCATGTTAATTGAGGTTTTCGGATAGTCTACTCAAGCTAACATCCAGAAACTCATTCATCATACGTTCAGTTTCAGCTTTGTAAAGTTCAGCATCGCAAGGCATGTAATGCGAGGCAGACATATTTGCATTATTTACAAAAATGATTGCTGCATAATCAGGTATTGCTTTACTGCCGGCCACTGCAGACTCCTTAAACTTCATTTTGCTGTCAAACACAGGTTTATCACTCCAAATACCTTTTTTTATAGTTGTATTTATAGCTGCCTCCGGAGCCGTCAAATTTTTACCAAAGGCATAATTGGCACTGGTTAACACCTGATTATTAATATCACCCAGGAGTCTCGGCATGTGGAAATTGGGCTTTCCGGTTACTTGCGAGTAACCTAAAATCTCATTGTCGTAAGTTTTCATTTGCACGAAGTAGAAGGTCATATTTACATCGGCAATAACGGCATCATTCATTTGCTTCGATAGCACACCGGTATTGCCAAATGTCCCGCTTTTTTCCTTCCCTTTTTTCGTCTCGCGCTTTACATAATAGGCATAATTTTCAGGTGTTACTTTCACAAAACCCACAGATTGAGCTGCATTTATTTCACCACCCTCTTTTCTTACCCAATCACTCAATTCTTCTGTTTTTCCTGCTTCATCCGCAGAAATAATCTCATAGCCTAAATTTTTTAAATTTGACACATAACGATCATAAACTTTGTTGGTTAATTCTTTGAAATCGGCATTATCAACACCATCCAAAAACACCCCCATGGCCACATTGGTATTGCCTTTTAATCTCCCCAATGACTCACCACCTGTGGTATTTGCGCGCGCACTACCAAATACTTGGAAATAAACATTGAAACTGTTGATGTAGATTCTTTTAGGTGCTTTTTTAAATTGTTTTCCTTTAAATGAACCATTGCCATCAACCTCTTTTTCGGTGATTTTTTGTGCTTGAACTCCTGAATAAATTAGAGCAGCGAATAACAGGATACATATCTTTTTCATAGTAGCATAGTTTAAAATATAGTATCAAAGCTAGTAGCTACCTTATAGGCAATCCATACGCAGTTCTTCGTATTTTAATTATAAAAGGTGGAGGAATGATAGAGGATTATTAAAGGCCTGACCATTCAATTTGAAAATCCTTTGTTGTAATGGACGGAATTATGACTAACTAAACAATGCGATTGTCAGAAGCTTTTTTAACAGCTTCGACCTTATTGTTTACCTGGAGTTTGCGGTATATATTTTCGATATGTTTACGCACTGTATGATAACTGATGTGCAAGTTTGAGGCTATTTCTTCGTAGGTAAGTCCGTTTTTAAGCTGATGGAGAAGTTCAATTTCACGATCAGTTAGCCCAAAATCCTCTTGTTTTTTATCCTTTGCCAAAGGTTGTCGAATAAGATTAAGTGTTTTCATGGCTATAGCGGGGCTCATGGCCGCTCCTCCGGCCACAGTATCGGTGATGGCTAAAAATATTTGAGAGGCATTATCTTCTTTTAATAGGTATCCCGATGCTCCCGCCATCACAGCTTTAAAGAGTAACTCCTCATCGTCAAACATAGTGAGCATGAGCACTTTAATTTGAGGGTATCGGGTTTTAACTTCAGCAGTGGCTTGTACACCATTCATTTCGGGCATGTCAATGTCCATGAGCACCAAATCGATATTGTTATTTCTGTTCAGTTTTTGCAGCAATTGCAAGCCATTTTGTGCCGTGTATTTAACATCAATTTCAGGGTATGTCTTTAATCGCTCCAGTAGTGCAGTAAGTGCAAAACTATTGTCTTCGGCTATGGCGATATTGATGGGCATGTATAGATTTATATGCAATATTAAGCGTCAAAAGTAACATGTAACTGCTTTTCAAAACATACGCAGTTATTCGTATTCTTTTAATTTAAAGCTTCCCTTTACCTCAGTGCCTTTTCCTGCTTCAGAAAATATCTCTAAGTCACCGTTTAGCTCCTCTATTCTCGATCTCATATTGTGTAGTCCATTGCCATGTTCAACAGTTTGGGCATTAAAACCTTTACCATTATCAGCAACTGAAAAATGAAAAGTATTGCTATTGTCTGTTTTTAATTTGACGTCAATTTGTTTGCAGGCCGCATATTTGTAAGCATTATTAATAGCCTCTTGTATAATTCGGATTAGATGTGTAGCCTGAATTTCAGTTAAGGTATAGTCACCATTTCCTTCAGAGTCAACGGATATCCTTGTGCCGTTTTGGTGTAGAGGTTTAAAGAAATCACGCAACCTCAGTGTTATTTCATCAATACTTACAGCTTGTTTGTTAAGTAACCAAACTGTCTTTCTCAATTCGCGCATACTCATGGCCAAGGTGCCTTTCAATTCTGTAATTTTCTTATCATTGATTACTTCCTTTGCAATGGCAAATTGTTCTACAGATGCACTCATCAATGTTAAATAGGAGCCTATATTGTCGTGCAATTCTCTCGAAATTCGCAGGCGCTCTTGTTGTATTCGAGTTAATTCTTGTTGCTCTGTCAAACGCAATTCCAACTCTGCTTTTTGTGCGGCAGCTTCTTTTCTTTTGAAAAGATAAAACAGCACTCCTGATATTATTAGTATAATAGTGAAGATGGCAATGAATAAAGTAGTACGCTTTTGCAGTTCAAGCTCTTGTTGTTGCATAGCCTTCTGTTGCTCCAATATTAAAAGGTCCTTTTCAGCAGTTTCAAATTTGATCATCAGTTCACCAATTTCCTGCCTTTTTTCTCGGGCATATATGCTGTCTTTTAATGTAGTATAAGCTATTTGGGCTGCAAATGCTTTTTCATAGTTGCCGGTATTGGAATAGGCCACTGCTTTTTGCGATTGGATGAGTGCATGATCACTGGGACTAGAGACTTCAGCTCCAAGCTCTTCTGCAATGAGCAGGTGTTTAAGTGCATCATCATATTTTTGCCATTGGTTATAGGCAGCACCTAAATTAATATGTATATCTACTTGTTGCACGGCTGTCATGTAATCTTTTAGCAGTAGCACTTTCTCATATGTTTTTGTTGCTTTTTCAATTTCCCCTTCACGTTTATACAAGTTGGCCAAATTAGTAAGTGGGTTAAATTGCGCTCGGGGGATATTACTTTCAATGGCTGATTCAAGTGCTTTTTGATAATAAAAGAGTGCGCTATCAGGCTGATTAAGGTTTTTATAAGAAATGCCTACATTATTATAAGAGGCCGATATTGATTGTGGTGTGGCTCCTTTAAGCTTAAATTGCAGACTTTTCAAATAGTAGTGTAAAGCTTTTCTTTCATCACCGAGGTCATCCGCCCAAATATTACCAAGCTGGTTGTAAGAAATAGCTTTTTGAAAATCATCCTTATTGCCAATCCAACCAACAGACTGACTAAGTAAATCAATGGCTTTTTGGAGATTGTTGTTATGATAATAATAAAGAGCCAGATTATGCAAAGTTTTGGCAGCGTATACGCTATCTTTTTGTTGCATAAAATGATTTATTACTTTTTCGCCAAGGGTTATGGCAGTAGTATAATCTCCTTTTTCGTCATGCAAATCCGCAATTTTAGCCTGGGCAATAAAATAATTGTCCCATGCTTCTGCCTCTTTTAATATATGCGATGCTTTTTCATACCAGACCAAGGCATTTTCAGAATCACCTGAACGGGCAAAGGCATTTCCGGCACTGTAAGCAATTTTTCCCAGTTGTTCCGGTTGCTCATTTAGTTCCTCAAAAAGCTCAGAATAAAGTTGAGCCGATTCGACATATAATCTTTGTGCATAAAGTGAATCAGCTAAAGCTTGTTTATCGATGTTTGTTTGTTGGCCGTAGGATGCTGTAGAAATTAGCATTGCAAG
The DNA here is from genome assembly GCF_017068455.1 of Fulvivirga lutea. NCBI lineage: Bacteria > Pseudomonadati > Bacteroidota > Cytophagia > Cytophagales > Fulvivirgaceae > Fulvivirga > Fulvivirga lutea. The sequence continues at coordinate 201,354 of NZ_CP070608.1, read as the reverse complement.
TGCCAAAAAACAGGAGAAAATTACAGGTAAGATGAGCCCCTTCATAAACTTCAAGAATAAAATACAAGATATTGATTATTAGCAATAAATGTAGTTAAAATGAGTTTATGTCTGATTGTTTGATATTTATATAGTGAAAGAATTAACGAAAAAAGGGGCCTAAGCCCCTTCATCCATTTTGAGTTTTCAACCTAACCAAACTCTCCATGAATTCTCATGAAATCTTTTTAACACGCCCTGACCCAGACGTGGAGGAATCTACATGATTCGGATTGCCTCTGTAATAAACACTTCCGCTACCACTAATTCTGGCATCAATGGAATTAGAAACATTAACTTCGCATTTTCCTGAGCCGGAAATTCTTGCTTCGCAATTTTCTGACATTAACTTATCGGCATAAATATCACCTGATCCGCTGATTCTAACTTCTAAATCTTTGGTTTTGCCTTCAATTTCAATTTTACCAGAGCCCGAAATATTGGCATCAAGGTAAGTAGCTTCAGCCTGTACCTCCATTTTACCGGAACCACTCACATCTAATTCTAAATCTTTTGAAGTTATTTTATTCTCTGTATACACTCTTCCCGATCCGGCAACGTGAATTTTATTGAGTTCTTTTACGGAAATATAAACGTCAAAATCACCCGTATCTCGCCAGCTAAACCAGCTATTTGAATCTTCAGATTTGATAATTAATCGGCCGTTTCTTACTTCAGTCTCTATTTTATCTAGTGTTTCGTTGCTACCTTTTAACTCAACTCTTTGTGTAGATGCCTGTGTAATATAAACCGTGCCCGACACGCTGAGTGTAATGGCATCAAATTCAGGTAATTCTCTCACTTGAGAATTTTGGGCAAAAACAAAGCCCGTTAATAGTACTAAAAAGGTTGTTGTTATTGTTCTCATGCTTCTTTTTTTATTAAAGACTTCTTTCTGTCATAATTGGTTGCACGTATTAGACCTTTTTTATGAGCAAAGGTTACAGGCAAATCATTCTTCATTAGATTTGCGGCTTATGCATTACCTATTACTCTGTATTCTCGCCAATGTGGGAATCTTTCTGTGCTTCCGACAATTCAAGGCTTTCGGATTAGATACTTTTCAGGCCATTGTGTTCAATTATATCACTTGTGTGGCTACCGGTATCATTTTTATGGGTAAGTCAGAAGCACTAACTGAGATTAATTATACCCAACCATGGGTAATTATTGGAATTGTTTTAGGGCTAATTTTTATTTCTACATTTTACCTGATGGCTCTTACCACTCAGCGGTTTAGCATGACGGTCTCTTCCATTGCATCAAAAATGTCATTAATTATACCAGTGATTATTAGCTTGTTGGTATTAAAGGTGCAGTCGAAAGAATACACCGTATTTAACTATTTAGGTATGTTTATGGCATTTCCTGCCATACTCATGTCATCGTTTAAGAAGCGAGGTGTAGAAGGCTCGGATTTTGCCGGATTCGCTATTTTACTACCTATATCCGTATTTGTGCTAGGCGGGTTAATAGATTCTTCCATTAACTACACAAGCTATCATTATCTTACTGAGGCAGTGGAACCCGTTTTCCCGATAGTCATTTTTTCATCGGCAGCGTTTATAGGTATCATATCCATTATGATTTCAGGAAGAAAAATTACCAAGGGCAACGTATTAGGCGGAGCCATTTTAGGAGCTATTAACTATTTCTCTATTTACTTTTTAATTAGAACACTCTCTTATTTTAAAAATGACGGAGCGGTGGTTTACCCGATGTTAAACGTAGGCATCATATTACTATCTGCATTTATTTCAATTTTAGTGTTTAAGGAGAGACTGAGCAAACTAAACCAATCAGGGTTACTACTTGCTATACTTAGTATAATTTTACTTTCCTTTGAAGAGTTGATGTCGTTAGCATTTTGATTACCAGCTACTTAACTATAACAAACCAGGGAGAAGGCCTTTTCAAAGATAAGGGCAGTAAGTTCATTGGCCGTTCTTTTCATGTAGAGAGTGAGGAGGAGGTAAAGGCAGCTTTGGAAGGTTTACGAAAAGAGTTTTACGATGCGAGGCACCATTGCTACGGCTACGTATTAGGTGCGGACAAGGCGCAATTTCGAGCCAACGATGATGGCGAGCCAAATCATTCTGCAGGTGATCCGATATTAGGTCAGATTCACTCCAAAGATTTAACAGATACATTAGTGGTGGTAGTGCGCTATTTCGGTGGAACTAAACTCGGTGTAAGCGGACTCATCAATGCCTATAAATTAGCGGCCGAAGAAGCTTTAAACAACTCCAAAATTGAAGAAGTAGTGGTGAAAGAATCGTTCACGCTTGTCTATCCCTACGATTCCACCAACGAAGTAATGCGACTGGTCAGTGATCTGGAAATACAGATAGTCGATCAAAAGTTTGAATCTGACTGTACACTTTTTGGAAAGGTAAAGATTGATAAAGTGGAAGAGTTGAAAGGCAAAGTAGAGTTGTTGAATAACACAGGTACTGTAGTAGGTTTAAATCTCTAATTAATATTGCTGCGAAGCGGTAATATGCTAATACTTAAACACCGAATCGGCTATTGATTGCCACAATTCATTTCCTCCTATTTGCCGCGTGAATAAATACAAAATATTTCCGAAGCCTACTGCTATAAGAGCAGGATGCAAACGCTTAAACCTCCAACAAATAATAACAATGGGCACCAAACATAGAAGTGTTGAAAAGAACAAAACATCTATAAAGTCGTAAGGCGGAGGAAATCCAAAAATAATCATTGTTGATAATAAGGCTAATCTGCCCAATGCAGGCATCAATGCCCAAAACACGGTAGATATCATCCAAAAAGCATGATCTTCAACATTTTTCACTTTAGTTATACCTATTATCACACTAAGGCCAAATCCGATAATTGTGATAATATCTGTAAAAGTAACGCCATAAAAGAAAGCCATCGATACTACAGGGTTAGGCTCTAAGTTAGCTGCAGCTTTTAGATTCAATGGAATAATCGTTATTGCAGAAAAGGTGACAGCCCCGGCTAGAAATAGCGCAATCTTTCCATAGTATCTGTGCAATTCAATTTTACCGTTGGTAATTAGATAAGGTTGTACAATTATCATTATGTACCAAAGTATTGCAGACAAACCATGCATGTGTTGGTGCCATGTAGCATCAGGTAACTTAAGAAAATAGCTTCTGGAAAATCCAATAATTGAAATTATAAATGGAATGATTAACCATTTATGAGCATTCTTGAAGTCAGATATAGTGGTCATGGGGTTACAGAGATAATGAAATTAAGAAATTTTTAACTGACTTCATTAAGCTGATGATTCAAAAGGAGGGCATGTTTCTAAAACCTAAGAATGGAAGCATTGTATAAATAACATTCGAAGATGCACTTATAAACTCCAAAATTGAGAAGGTAGAGTCCATCAACAATTTTAACACGCACCGTAATTAATAGTAAAGTTAGAATTAATCAGGTTGCTGAGCTGGGAGCTATGGTGGAGCTCTTAAACAATACAGAAACCATAGTGGTATTACGGAAAAATTAAGGTAGCTCCGCGTCCTGTGTTTCTGATTCTTCATCTTTATTCTCGACTAATTCTATATTATTTTCATTAGAATCTTGGCGTTTGACATTAGGCAGAATTGCAGCATTAAACCCCAGGCCAATGGATGCCAAACAAAGGATAATAATAAAGCCAATAAGCTTTATTAACTTCTGAATACGTTTCATTTAAAATACGATAGTGGTCAGGCTCATAGCCGAGCTGACAGGTGATCAATCAATTACTAACTTTTAATGTGGAGATGGGATTCTCCCTTGAATTAGGAAATGAAGGGGTCTTCAGAATTTATATGAAATCGATTTAACTGCCTGAAATGGGCAATGGTATTAAATCTATACCTCTTGTTTAGCTCAGTAGTGAATTTTACTACTAAATGATGATTGTAGCTAATCAGATAATTGATATAAAATTGAACATCCAGCGTTCTTGATATTTCGCTGAAATACGGAGCAAAAACACTTACCGCAGATTGCCCGGATGAATTCTTGTTACTACTATCAACCTGCTCAATAGAGATTTGAGAAGGCTGCGGTGCTACATGACCAGAAGCTGTAAATACTCCAAATGTAGCCAGGAATAACACGGACAATGCTATTCTTAGTATAGAGTATGTTCTTCTTTGGTTATTCACGAAGGCAAAAGTTACACTTGAAATTTAATCAAAGGTTAAAATAGTAAAAAATTACTTTCGTTTATAAGGCATAAAGCACAACGCCCCTGTAAGGCGCGTTTGTTTACTTGCTTTACAGGGCATAAAACTAACACGATTCCATCTAACTTCCCCTGTTAGGTGGGTGAAAGTTCTTCAGCCATGATGCCTATTTTCATCATTCTACTGAGGCTTTATATTGGCTACCACCTGAAAGTTAGCTACTCTATGTTACTTTGAAAATGTCTTAGAATTTGGGTTTAGAACCTAGTCGAGATACAAGCAGCTTGGAACACCCCGTCCTTATATATTGTCCACAAGTTAAGAGATGAAAGTGGATGTGAAATGCTAACCCTAAACGTGTGGGCCAGCCGCGCCAGAGCATTTAGGACTTCGCACGGTGAAGTCCAAATATGCTCTTAAAGTATGTTAGAGCACGCCTTTTCTATTTATTTAAAGGCAGGTTCTCTCGATCCATCCTTGTCCATATGGTCTAGGTAGTAAAGTTGATTATTCAGCATAATATACTTCGTGTCGAAGTTCATTACCTCAACTTCTGGAATTAGAATTAATGTGTCTCCTGCAATTTGATATTGACCGGTTTCATTCATACTGAGTCCACATTCTCCATCACTGTGTTTGTACCATTGAAGATAGGTTGAGTCCGAATATAGAGTCAATTTTTCCTTTGACTTGAAAGTAAACTTTCCGTCACGATCCACAGATTTATTTTTGTATACCTTGAAGATGACAGGATTGACCGTTGAGCAGGAAAATGATGTTAATAGTAGGCCTGTTATTAATATGATATATTTTCCTAAGTTCATTCCAATAGTGTGCTCTAACAACTCCATAACAAACATTAATGTTTGTTATATCCAAAAATCTTGATATAACAGACACCGAGTGTCTGTTATATTTTATTACCAAGATAACACTTAATTACCAGTTGACTATTTAGAAACGGCCTCCAACCACCCCTGCTTCACCAGCTTGTTATACATTTTAATACATACCCAAGCATCTGTGGCTGCGTAGTAGATTTGCTTTTCGGTGAGTTCTTCTTTTTCCCAGTTAGAAACCTGGGCGTTTTTCGAAATTCTAAAACCAAGTATGATGGCAGTAAGTTTTCGCAGTCCGTTACTTTCAATGCCAATTTCTTTTACCAGGTGGTTTAATTCGGCAAAACCTTTTGGATTCATTGGGCTCAGTTTTCTTAAATCTTTAATATCATCTCTTAACGCCACACCTACTTTGGTAATCTTTTCAGACTCCAGCAACCTTTTCAACTCAGGAGTTATGCCCGTTTTATTCACTCTAATAAGATAGGCTTCATTTTCTGTAGAAAACTGCAATAGTGAAATGTGATTGTATTCGCCCTTCTTAAAGGCAGGTTTGCTCTCTGTATCAAACCCTAACGCACTTTCTTTTTGAAGTATGGCCACTACTTTCTTCAGTGCCTCAACATCTTCTACAACGGTAATGTTGCCCTCGAATCGCTCAAGTTCAAGCTCATTAATTTCATCGTTGTTAATAGTAGCCGCAAACATCTTAATCTTCCTTCTCTATTCGTTTTATTTTAATGTTTGCATAAGCGAATAAAATCGTCATAAACGGACTGATGATATTAAAGAAACAGTAAGGCGCAAAGGCATAAGGCGAACAGCCTAATACCGATGATTGATACGCACCGCAGGTGTTCCATGGGATAAGTACCGAGGTAACAGTTCCTGAGTCTTCCAATGTCCGTGAAAGGTTTTCAGGAGCTAAGCCACGATCAGAATATTCTTGTCTAAACATTCTACCAGGCACTACAATGGCTATGTATTGATCGGAAGCGGTAAGGTTGAAAGTAATACAAGTTCCTGCCGTGGCAGCTACTAATGAACCTGTGGAATGAGCCACTTTAATGATTGAATCGGCAATTTTTCGTAGCATGCCGTTGCTTTCCATAATACCACCAAAGATCATAGCACATACTATCAACCATACAGTAGAAAGCATGCCTTCCATGCCTGATGATGTAAGAAGTTCATCTACCATTCCATTGCCAGTAGCGATATTTATTTCTGTAAACATAGCTCGCATCACCACTTCATAACCACTTGCCAATCCGTAGTCTCCACCACCTGCTAATTCAGAAATTATTTGAGGTTGAAAAATAACAGCGAAAACAGCAGCCAGAACAGTTCCTAAAAGGAGTGCTGGCAGGGCAGGCATTTTTTTAATGATCAAAAAGATAACTAATGCCGGTACAATGAATAGGAATAGATTAATCTCAAATTTAGATGCGATGGCCTGTTGTACTTCATTCACAGTACCTAATGATGAGTTTCCATCAGCTGTAAACCCAAGGCCTAAAAAGATGATAAGTGTAATAATAATTGATGGCCCTGTAGTAAGTGCCATGTACCGAATGTGAGTAAATAGATCCGTACCTGCCATAGCTGGTGCCAGGTTGGTAGTATCTGAAAGTGGAGACATTTTATCACCAAAATAAGCACCTGAAATAATCGCTCCGGCAATCATACCTTCACTCAGTCCAAGTGCTTGTCCTATACCCATTAACGCAATACCCATTGTTGCGGCAGTAGACCATGAGCTTCCGGTAGCTAATGAAACAACGGCACTAGAAACACATGCAGCAAACAAAAAGATGGAAGGGTTTAATATCTCTAATCCATAATAAATCATGGCGGGTACCACTCCGCTGATCAGCCAGGTTCCTGCTAACGAACCAATCATCAAAAGTATAAGTATGGCCGACATGGCTGAGCTAATGCTTTTTACAATACCATCTAAAATTTCTTCCCAGCGGTAGTTTAGGCGGATTGAAAGTATTCCAGCAAAGGTGGCGGCAAATATGAGCCCCATCTGATTAGGCCCATAAGAGGCATCATCACTAAATATGTAAACATTTGAAGCCAGTAGAACAACCAGAAATAAAATAGGAAGTAAAGAGAGACCCAGCGAGGGTACTTTATGATTTTTGTCCATCAACACGTTTCTGTTAAAGCTCCGAAGATATGAAATACAGGTCTTTTAAAGCATCTTTTGAGCTAGTTTTTCACCCATCTGACTGCCAATGGCTACGCCCATTCCACCTAAACGTACTCCCAAATGAATGTTTTTTGTGTACTCTTTAAAGATTGGCACCTTGTTCTCGCCAAAGGCCATAATGCCAGCCCAGGTATGCTCCACTTCAAAATGATGGTTTGGTAAAATAATTTCTTTGAGCTGTCTTCTAAGTTCCTGTTCAATTTGCTGGTTGATTTCAAGGCTGGTGGTTGTCTCGCTTTTAAAATCCATATTTCTGCCTCCACCAAAAATTACTCGCTTGCCTTCGTTACGGAAATAGTAATAACCCTCATCAATATGAAAAACCCCCTGGAAGGGTAGGTCTTTAATTGGTTTTGTTACCAATACAATACCTCTTCCGGGTGCAATATCCAGGTTGTTGATGAGTTTATTGGTAAAAGCATTAGTGCACACGGCCACTTTGCCTGCTTTTAGAGTTAGATTATTGGTATTATTCTTCACATCGATTTCAACCTGATCGCCAGAATCAATAATGTTCTGTACTTCAGCACCTGTCCAAATAGAGACACCTAACTTTTGAGCTATTTTAATCAGCTGGCTCATCATTTTTCCTGTATGAATTTGACCTTCATACTGGTTAAAAATCATTGATTTTATATCACTTTCATTGAAACCAAATTCCTTGATTTTGCTTTCTGATAATTGAAAAACAGGTTTATCGAAAAGTAATGAAAGCAGTTCATTTACCTCTTCAATTTTATCAAGGTACTTCATTTCCTTTTCCCTGATAAGTTCATAGCCGCCATTGTTGTAGTAATCAAAATTCTCATCACCTATGCGTGACCGAAGCTTCTTCAACCCTTCCCAGCGTTCATTCACTAATTCTAAAGTTCCTGATTCTCCAATAGTATTAAGGTCGTTGATTAGCTCGGTAAGACTGCCGAAACAGGCAAACCCAGCATTTTTTGTACTGGCACCTGTTGGGAGCAACCCTCTTTCCAAAACCAGGATAGATAGGTTTGGCGATTTTTCCTTCAAAGAAATAGCCGTTGATAAACCAACAATTCCGCTCCCTATTATTACGGCATCGTACTCAATAAATGATTCCTTTTCCCAATAACTAATCATTCGGCTAAATTGGCAATGATTTGCCAATATTCATTCAAAATTCGGCAGTATTCACTATCTTTTCACTCTTAAAACTCAACCTATGAATACTACCAAGATTGTTCAGAAAGCTAAAACCTCATCCTTCTATTTATGGCTACTGAACTTCGGGCTCACTCGAATGATTCCGTTTAATAAGCCACATGGATTTAAAGTTGTGGAAATATCGGACACAAAAATTCGTACGAAGCTTCCTTATAAATATTTAAATTTCAATCACATCAAGGGATTGCATGCATGTGCATTAGCTACTCTTTCTGAGTTTTCTACGGGGTTTTTAATGATCTCGAGGCTGGATCCTAAAAAGTATAGAATAATCCTTAAAACATTGGAAATGGAGTACCATTACCAAGGCAAGATGGATGGTATTGGTACATTCGAAATTAATGATGCATGGCTTGAGACAAAAGTGTACAAACCACTCGAAAGTGCTGATTCTACGGTAGTGGTCTGCGAAATCAAAATCCATGATACTGATGGTAATCACCTGACAACGGGTAAGGTACATTGGCAAGTTAAATCATGGGATAAGGTGAAAACTAAGGTGAACTAATTTGATTATAACTAAAATAGCATGAGACGAATTGATGAGTTGCTTTCGGAATACGGTGAAAGTCATCAGAATGAAACAAACAAGCTAATCCATTGGATTTGCGTTCCTTCTATTTTCTTTAGTATTGTCGGCCTTATTTGGTCAATCCCAAGCGGATTTTTACAGAGTAATGTGGCAGCCAGTCCGTATGCCAATTGGGCAACAATTGTTCTCGTATTGGTGCTGGCTTATTATATCGCCCTATCTTGGCCGCTTGCTATTGGTATGGCTGCATTTTCTTTCCTTTGTTTAGTTGCAGCCAATGCGCTTTCTCAGGTAAGTATTGCCCCCCTATGGGCGCTGTCAGTCGGAATCTTTGTTGTGGCTTGGATCGGTCAGTTTTACGGGCATAAAGTAGAAGGAAAGAAACCTTCTTTCTTTAAAGATGTGCAGTTTTTAATGATCGGGCCGGCTTGGTTGATGCACTTCATTTTCAAGAAAATAGGTATTCGATATTGATAACGTGGAGGTTCAGGAATATGTGCCTGAGGGCTACAAATTTACCTTTCAAGAGTATTTGTTCAATACACAAACACACCGCTTAACTCAGGCTCAATCAAACTGGAGAAGCTTTTATCTTTTGGATGAAAAGCGAAAGGCAGTTTTAGCTTCATGGCATTTGCATGTTAATGAAGGAGTAGCTAAAAGTCCATATAAGGCCACTTTTGGCGGTTTTGATTTTTCAGAGCAATTAACATTGGATTCACTGAGTCACTTTATAGGTAAGGTTAGTAGTGCAGTGGTTGAACCAATAGAAGTTATTCTGGCGCCTGAAAATTTAAATCCTCAGAAATTTACTATTTCCAGGCAATCACTCCTTGAATGCGGTTTTGATGTTGTGCGATCTCAGGTAAATGCCACTATTTCAGTAACAGATCAGCAATTTGAGGAGATCATACATAAAAGTGAAAGAAAGAAACTCAAGAAATCGATAAGGGAAGGCTTAACGTCTAAAAAATTAGATTTTGAAGACTTTCATGGTGTATATCAACATCTAATGGCATGTAGGGCCGAACGTGACTGGGGGCTTTCTATGAGTGAAAGTCAACTGAAAAATGTAGCCGATAATTTATCAGATCATTTCCACTTGTTTGGGGTCTTTGATAAAGAAAAACTGGTGGCCTCGGCTATAACAATACAGCTCTCAGAAAAGGCACTGTATGTATTTTATGGTGGTCATATAAAGGAATACGATCGGTTAAGTCCGGCTGTGTTGTTACATGGAGAAATATATGCCTTCTGTCAGAAAAAAGGAATGAAGCATCTCGACCTTGGCACATCTTCAATGGGTGATGACACCGATCTTAACTTGCTCAATTTCAAAAAATATATAGGAGCGGAAACAGGTTTGAAACTTACTTTAAAAAGGTGACTTAGCATGGATAAGCCTAAAGTTTCCATTATTTGTTTATGCTACAATCATCAGGATTATCTGGAGGAGTCTGTTCTCTCAGCATTGCATCAGTCGTATAAAAATATTGAAGTGATTGTGGTGGATGATTACAGTACAGATGGTAGTCGCGAAAAGATTCAACAATTAAAAGAACGGTTCAATCAGCTCAAAGTAATTTTTACAGATAGAAACTTAGGAAGCACTAAAGCCTTTAACCTTGGATTAAAAGAGGCTTCCGGGGAGTTTCTCATCGATTTAGCAACTGATGATGTGCTGGCCAAGGATAGGGTATTAAAAGGCCTTGCAGAGTTCGAAGTGCTTGATGATTCATACGGTGTAAATTTCACCAATGCTATTAATATTGATTCAGAAGGAAATGAACTGCATCATCATTATCCCATAGCATCTTCAGGTAAAGTCATTAATCCACCACCCAAAGGTGATTTATATGTTGAGCTGATCAAACGCTACTTCATCTGTCCACCCACCATGATGTCAAAAAGGCAAGTGTTTGATTACCTGGATGGGTATGATGAAAGTTTACTTTATGAGGATTTTGATTTTTGGGTACGCTCCTCACGGAAATTCAAGTATTGTTATACGGATGAGCCGCTTGTTAAAAGGAGATTGCTCAAATATTCAATGTCAAATCTTCAGTACCGAAGAAATAGCCCTCAGATGGAGTCGACATATAGAATTTGTGAAAAGATAAAAGGGCTCAATCAAACTAAAGAGGAAGATAAAGCATTGAAAAGGCGCATCTTTCTGGAGATGAAACAATGTATTAAATACTTCAATTGGAAGTTATTTTTTAAATATGTCAGGCTCCGAATGTCCGTTTAACGTCTATTGTCGCTATCCTCTAGCATGCTCAGATAACTTTTGTACCTGCTTTCAGCAATCTCACCTTCATCAACAGCCATCTGAATGGCACAGCCGGGCTCGTGTAAATGTTTGCAGTTGTGAAACTTGCAATCTCCTGACAGCTCTCGCATTTCAGGGAAATAATCGGAGAGTTCTTCTTCTTCAATGTCTATTAATCCAAGTTCTTTAATGCCAGGAGTGTCAATAATAAAGGTGTCATCATCTAACTGAAACATTTCAGCAAAAGTGGTTGTGTGCACCCCTTTTTCAGCAAAGTCCGAAACTTCAGAGGTCTTCAAATTTAAATTAGGGTCAATGCTGTTAATTAATGTGGATTTGCCAACTCCGGAATGCCCTGAAATAAGCGTTTTTTTGCCCTTCAGTATCTCTTTGATCGGCTCTATACCTTCATTATTTTGAGCTGAGCAGGTAAGGCAAGTCACTCCTATATGTTCATAAGTTTCAATTATTTCGGCTAGCTTTTTTTGATCTTTTTCATTCAAAAGATCAGATTTATTGAACACAATAATCTGAGGAATTCTAAAGGCTTCAGCAGAGACTAAAAACCGATCGATAAAACCAAGTGATGTTTTGGGATAAGTAAGCGTAGCCACAAGCAGTACCTGGTCAAGGTTTGAGGCAATTATATGACCGTGATTTTTGTTTTTAATCGATTTTCGGATAATGTAGTTCTCCCTTGGCTGGATTTTATGAATTAACCCTGTGTTTTCATTATCCTCTCTGTCAAACTCAACAATATCACCAACGGCTATTGGATTGGTTGTTTTTACGCCCGATAATCTCAATTTTCCTCGTGTTCTACACTGATACGTGTTTCCATCATCTGCTTTCACCTCATACCATGAACCGGTAGATCTTAATACTAGGCCGATCATGGTTTTAAAATGGTTTTGCAGTAATCGATTATTTTATCAGTCGCGCCAGTGTTATCTTTTACATAATCTCTGTTTACTTGCCCGGCTATCTGTAGCGCTTTTTCATTTTCAAATTCCCTGAATTGGTGTCGCAATTCGGTTTCATCTTTAATGGCCACTGCACCTCCAAGATTAATTAAGTCTATAGCTTCATTGAATTTTTGATAGTTTTTATTCCCGAAGAAAATTGGAATACCATAGGTAGCAGCCTCTAAAATATTATGCAATCCTGCCCCAAATGCACCGCCTACATATGCATAGTCACCGTAGCCATATAAACTGGATAGTAGACCGATATTATCAATCAAAAGCACTTCTTCATAGCCTGATAATTGTTCAATGTTTGAATACAAGATAGTTTTCCTCATTCCTTCATTGAGTACTATTTTTTGACATTCGCCCTCTATTTCATGGGGCGCTATGATGAACTTCATGTCGCTTTCATTCATAAATGACATGAGCACATCAAGATCTTCCGGCCAGCAACTTCCTATTACCATTACTCTCGAATGGCCTTTAAACTTTTCAACCTGTGGTAATAATTTTCTATTATTTACAATTTCTGCCACCCGATCGAATCGTGTGTCTCCCGCTACCTTAGAATTTTCAATGCCGTGTTTTTCCAATAAAATCTTTGAAGCTCTATTCTGCACAAAAAAGAAGTTTATCCTTTTCAGTATTTTCAAATAAAACTTCCCGTAAGCTTTAAAGTAAATCTGATCCGGCCGGAATATGGAGGAGACAGATAGGATTGGAATAGATTGTGAATGTAATTCTTTGATATAGAAATGCCAGAATTCATATTTCACAAAAATGGCTACCGATGGATTAACTAGCTTCACAAATTTCTTTGCGTTAGATTTAGAGTCCCACGGCAGATAATACACAAAATCAGCTTTATCATAATTTTTTCTTACCTCGTAGCCTGAAGGCGAGAAGAAAGTCAGTAGTACTTTGTAGTCAGGAAACTCTGTTTTAAATCTCTCAATGATTGGCCTGCCTTGCTCAAATTCGCCAAGTGAAGCACAGTGGAACCAGGCAATTTTGGCCTTATTATTTTTCAGAGAAGTTGTAATGAGCTTGAATATGCCCCTGCGACCTTTTAGGGCCTTTTTAGCCTTTTGGTTAAATGGTGAAGCGAGCCAAATAGCTAGTCGGTAGAATATGGTAAACGCTCTGTAAAAAAATAAGGCCATCCACAAAAATAAAAACCCTGACGTAACCGTCAGGGTTTCTCATTGAAATTTCAATACTAATTAGTGTGAAGCAAGGTAGCTAGCTACACCATCTCTGGTAGCTTGCATTGCATCTTTGCCTTCTTCCCAGTTAGCAGGGCAAACTTCACCGTGCTCTTGTACGTGGTGCCAAGCATCTACAATTCTGATCATCTCATCAATATTTCTACCTAATGGCAGGTCATTGATAGTTTCATGTCTTACAACACCATCTTTATCGATGAAGAAAGTACCTCTGAATGCTACTGGAGCACCTTCAAATGATAATTCACCTTCTTCGTTGTAGTTCCAATCTCCAGCCAAAACGCCAAAGTTAGAAGCAATAGTTTTAGTTGAATCTGCTACTAAAGGATATTTTACTCCTTCAATTCCACCATTTTCTTTTGCAGTCATTAACCATGCAAGGTGAGTTTCTTCAGTATCGCAAGAAACACCTACTACAGCCACACCTCTTTTTTCGAACTCACCAAGTTTTTCTTGGAAAGCAAGAATTTCAGTTGGGCATACAAAAGTGAAATCTTTAGGGTAGAAGAAGAACATTACTTCTTTCTTTCCTATGTACTGTTCTAGTGAAAAAGATTCTACAATTTCCTCACCGTTAATTACGGCTGGTGCATTAAATACAGGAGCTTTTTTTCCTACTAATGACATAATTTGTTATTTATTTTATGTTAAAATTCTTACTCACTTATGGGCTTTTCCCATAATCAGCCGCAAAGGTAAATAAGCAATTACCCATAAGCCAGCCTGGGTTACCTTTATAGAATAATAATTATCTATGTACTAATAATTTTTAATTATATATTTAGATTTAACTCCTCATTAATAATTGAAAATCAGATCGATATGAAGTTTAAAGTTGGTTTACAAAGCGCAATATTCACTTTAACATTTGTGTGTATTTCATTTCTTGCTAAATCTCAGGATGATATTGAAGGTCTACTTTTAGCAGGCGTGGAAGATGCAAATACTTTGGCTGAAGGATATATTGAACCTTTTATGAATTCATTCTCAACAGGTTTGACTGGAGGATGGTACAGTAGTGGAAAAACCCATAAGCCTTTGGGTATGGAATTATTAATAACAGCTAATTCAGTTTTTATTCCTAGCGATGATTTTTTCTATTCCCCTAATTTTATAAATGCCGATTATGCGGATCCTGATGTTACAAGATCTCCAACTGTATTTGGTCCGGAAAATGGAGAGCCTCAGTATCGTTACGATGTTGATGTGAATGGTCAGAATTTTTCAGGCACATTTGATGCTCCTCCAGGGATTGGATTAAAAGAGAATTTTCCAATGGAGGCAATCCCCGTACCAATGGCTCAATTGGGTATAGGTATTTATAAGAATACAGATTTAAAAATCAGATGGACACCTAAGATTGATATAGGTGATGATGGTGAGTTTAAGCTTCTAGGTTTTGGAATTATGCACGATGTGAAACAGCATATTCCGGGGTTAAAAAATATCCCCTTTGATTTATCTGCCTTAATCGGATTTACTGATATGTCATTAGAGTATGATTTAGCAAGTGCTACTGCAAATAATTCTCCTGATGCATCAATATCTACCACCAACGGTAAGTCTACATTTGACGTAAATGCATGGACAATTCAAGGTATTATTTCAAAGAAGTTTTCAGTAATTTCATTTTATGGAGGGCTTGGTTATAACATTGTAAATTCATCCCTAAAACTTAGTGGTGATTACGATATTACGTATGATGATGGCGTTAATCAGGAAATTGAGACAATAGTTAATCCAGTGAATTTGGAATTCTCCCAAAGCGGCCCACGATTAACTGCCGGGTTTAGATTAAAGCTCGCGATTGTTACGATTAATGCAGACTATACACTTCAGAAAAATAGTATGCTCACAGTAGGTTTTGGTTTCAGCTTCAGAGAAGCATCATCAACTAATTAATAAAAAAGGCTCCAGTCGGAGCCTTTTTCTCTCTCTATTTACTTCCCTTTATATTCTGGCTTTCGCTTTTCCACAAAAGCGGCCATCCCTTCTTTCTGATCTTCAGTTGCAAAGGCCAGGTAGAAATTTTTTCGTTCAAAAGTAAGCCCTTCATCCAAGTGTGTTTCAAATGATCTGTTTACAGCCTCTTTTGCTAATTGTGCTGCAATGGGCGACATCTGTGCTATTTCTTTAGCTAATGAAAGTGCTTCGTACATATACATTTCAACTGGCACCACTTTATTTACCAATCCATAACTCACTGCTTCTTCTCCTGAAATGAATCTTCCGGTTAGCACTAATTCCATTGCTTTAGCTTTACCTATAGCTTTTGTTAGTCTTTGAGTTCCGCCAGCACCAGGCATTACGCCTATTTTTATTTCAGGCTGACCGAATTTCGCAGTTTCACTGGCGATGATCATATCGCAAGTCATAGCCAACTCGCAACCTCCTCCTAAAGCAAATCCACTTACAGCTGCTATCAACGGTTTTTTTGTTTTACGTATTTGATCCCAGGTGCTGAACTGATCTATTTTAAGCATATCAATGGCACTTTTATCAGCCATTTGTTTGATGTCGGCACCAGCAGCAAATGCTTTTTCATTACCCGATAGTATGATTGCCCGAACATCATCATCATTATCTAGATCCTTCAGAGCATCTCTAAGCTCACCCATTAGCTGGAGGTTTAGTGCATTTAACTCTTTGGGTCTGTTCAACTCAATGAGGGCTACATATTTGTCATATTGCTTATTAACTTTTATAAATTCCATGCGAGTTTATTTTAATCAAGGTGGGACAATAATAAGAAAAGCCGCCTCTTTCACAAAAGGCGGCTTACAACATAATAAACAGTTGATTAAAAAAGTGCTATGTAAACCTAAATACCCGTAATTAGTAGATTGTAACCTCAAAATCAATTGTTATGGAAAAAGTCTTGTTTGTTTGTTTAGGTAACATATGTCGCTCTCCATTAGCGGAAGGATTAGCAATAAAATTATCCAAAGAGTTAGGTGTGGAAAAAAAAGTTGAATTCGATTCCTGCGGTACAAGCAACTATCATATTGGCGAGAAACCAGACAAAAGAACAATCGAAAATGCTGAGGAAAACGGCCTCAAATTGAACCATAAAGCAAGGCAATTTGATAAAGCAGATTTCAGGGAATTTGACTATATCATTGCGATGGATCAGGCCAACCTTTCAAATATTAAAAAGCTCGATCAGGAAGGGCAATTTGATGATAAACTTTATCTCATGCGTGAGTTTGATAATGAAGACAAGGGCGCGGATGTTCCAGATCCTTACTTTGGTGGACCCAAAGGCTTTCAGGAGGTTTATGATATACTTGAAAGGTCCGTACAAAAGTTTTTAGAAGAAAAAATAGCTTAAACTACGTATAGTGCCCTGTAGTTATTACGTGAAGTTTGCTCTAACAATATGTTTTTACCACTTCTATACTGGCTAATAGTTTCTGCTCGATAATTTTTAATTGTGATTAGTTCTAGTCCCGTATTGTACTTAATTTCAAAATGCTCTTTCAGCACTTTTATTAACTCTTCCAGCTTATCCTCTCTATAGTCGACAACGATAGAAAATGAAATAGCGGAATTTTGCATGATATTAATCTTTATGTCAAGGCCCGCTAGTTCCTGAAAAATTAGGCTCAAATTTTCTTCATTGATAAAAGTATAATCCAATACATTAAATGAAACCAGGCATTGATTTTCTTTAATGATGATAGAGGGTGTAGGATGCTTAACCTCACAATCATGAATTATTGTACCAACACTTTTTGGGTCGTCAAAACTTCTAACAAACAGTGGAATATTTTTATTGGCTAGAGGCTTTATAGTTTTTGGGTGAATTACTGAAGCACCATAATAAGTCATTTCAGAAGCTTCTTTATACGCTATTTCATGAAAAAGTTCAGCTTCTTTAATTCGTTTTGGGTCTGCATTGAGAATGCCCGGCACATCTTTCCATACTGTCATTGATTCAGCATCCAGACAAAAGCTGTAAATAGCTGCCGTATAATCAGACCCTTCTCTCCCTAATGTTGTGGTGTGGCCATCTTTTGTTCCGCCAATAAAACCCTGAGTCAGAATTAGGCCTTGTTCCAATTGTGGTCTTAACTTGCCAATTCGTAATGCAGTTTCATCCCAATCAATATACCCGTTTCTGTAGTTATCATCAGTAATTACGTATTTTCTGCTATCCACTAAAGACACGTTCAGTCCTTTGTTTATTAAATATTCTGAGACTATGAGCGAAGAAAGTAGCTCACCATAGCTAATCACCAGGTCATAATGCTGATCATACGGCAAACTCGTTTGGGTAAGGTTATCTTCAAGTTCGGTTAATAGCGCATTCATTTTTGGTGTTATCTCCTCGGTATTGTCAAACAAGGCGTCACAAATATTGAAATGATATTTGCTCAACTCGTTTAACTCGGAATCTTCACCTTTTCTCTTCTTATCCAATAAAGATTCTAATGCGTTGGTAGTTTTTCCCATGGCAGATACTACTACAACTAGCTCTTTTTGTGCGTTTTCCTGAACAATGGAAGCCATATTTCGAATAGCCTCAGCACTTTTTATGGATGCTCCACCAAACTTGAAAACCTTCATATTACGCAAACGATTGAATGATTAATTTAATCTTCTAAATTTGCACCAAAATAGCAGTTTATATTCCTTATTTTAAAGCCTCTCTATATTTTATGGAAGATTCGCGCATAGCCTTACCCATTGGTACTACTCTAGATAGATATATCAAGAAAAAGCAGGATGAGTTTCAATTTGCAACAGGTGAACTTTCTCAGCTTTTGAGAGACATTGCCTTGGCAGGCAAAGTGGTGAACCGCGAAATAAACAAGGCGGGTCTTATCAATATAGTAGGGGCCATTGGCACTCAAAATGTGCAAGGTGAAGATCAGCAAAAGTTGGATGTACTTGCCAATATCAGGTTTACCAGGGCTCTATCCAAAGGGGGTGAGGCCTGTGCAGTTATTTCTGAAGAAGATGATGAAATTGTGGATTTGAATAACGAAGGGCGTTATGTAATTGCAATAGATCCGCTGGACGGTTCTTCAAATATAGATGTGAATGTATCTATCGGAACCATTTTTTCAATTTTCAGAAGAGTTACTCCAGTAGGTTCGCCAATTCAGGAAATTGATGTATTGCAAAAAGGTTCAGAACAAGTGGCCGCAGGTTATTTACTTTACGGCTCTTCTACAATGCTGGTGTACACTACTGGTCATGGTGTAAATGGCTTTACCTATGAACCATCGTTAGGTGAGTATTTCCTTTCACACCCGAACATGTCAATACCAGAACAGGGAAAAATCTACTCCATTAATGAGGGTTCTTACAATAGTTTTCCTGAGCCTGTTAAGAAGTATGTAGAGCATTGTAAAGAATCTGGTCATTCTGCAAGATATATTGGATCGTTAGTCGCAGACTTTCATAGAAACTTACTTAAAGGAGGTATTTATATCTATCCGCAAACAGCGAAAGATGCCAATGGAAAATTAAGGCTGATGTACGAGTGCAACGCACTTGCGTTTATTATTGAACAAGCTGGTGGATTGGCGTCTACAGGTACACAACGCATTCTTGATATCGAACCTAACGAACTTCATCAGAGGGTACCATTCTTTGTAGGTTCAAAGGATATGGTGGAAAAAGCGGAGTCGTTCTTTAATTAGAACTGTACTTTTTTCTGGTCTCCACTTTTTGCAATTCACGCTCGATGATTAGATCTGTTAATTCAGAAGCTATATTTTCTGGGTCTGATGTTGCCAAAATAGTTTTAACCTTCGTTTCGCTAATATCTATGCGATACATTGCCAGAATAAACTTCTCGAAATCATTATTGAGCAAGTAACTAACTATTTTCAATAATGCTGCCCTTAAATCTTCTACAGCCTTTACAGAAGGAAGATCACTTTCCTCAAGGTTAAAATCCTTAATTATTAGTTTTGATGTGGTGAGAAGATCCTCACTCATTAACTTTTCTTTTTGCTAGCAGCTTTCTTTGGTTTTGCCTCTTTAGGCTTATCCTCTTTCTTTTTTTCCATTAAAAGCTCTGGAGCATATTGCAATAGGCTTCCGTACCAGTTAACCAATTTTTTAATATCCGAAACGTAAACTCGTGCTTCGTCATATTCTGGAATCACATGCTTAATAAATGCCTTTAATTCATCGGGGTCAGAGGTTTGCGTAACCCCCAGGTCATCTTTAAACTCAGAATAAATCTTTTTATAAACGTCTTCTAAAGGAATAGAACCCTCCTGGGTTGTAGTATAAATAGATATATCACTCAAAACAGAAATTCTTTGTGTCGCGCTCGCAACAAGTTTCTGCTTTTTATCATCAAGAGATTCTAAAATTACGCCTGTTCTTGTCGGTTTTACAACCTTAAAAAGTCCGCCTTTACCCGATACTGAAGCTATTTCGCTGTATTCCATAGTGTTTTAAAAATTGAGGCTCAAATCTAAAAGATTTTACTGAATAACGTTAGCGAATGTAATTTTCTATAAACTTTAATACATCCTCTTTTCCTTCAAAGCTCGCTGATGACGTTAGTAACATAGGAGGTAGTTCTTCCCAGGTTGATTTTAGTACTTTTCTGTATTTAGCTATGGCAGATTGATTCTTATTTTTTGATTGTTTATCAGCTTTTGTAAAAATGATGGCTAATGGTATACCATTTTCACCCAACCAATTAATAAATTCAACATCTATTTGTTGCGGAGTGAGCCTGGAGTCAACTAAAACAAAGACATTGTGCAGGTTTTCGCGTCCAATAATGTAGTCATGTATCATTTCTCCCCATTTGGCCTTATCAGTTTTCGATGCTTTAGCCCATCCATAACCGGGTAAATCAACTAAAAACCAATTGTTATTTATTAAGAAATGATTGATTAACTGCGTTTTACCCGGCTTTCCAGACACCTTTGCCAGCTTTTTATTATTGGCCAGCATATTCACCAAGGAAGATTTGCCTACATTGGATCGGCCTATAAACGCAAATTCAGGATACTTTGCTTCCGGGCACTCTTCAATTTTACTGCTGCTTTTTACAAACTCTGATTGGAGTATCTCCATAAAGGCGCAAATTGTTAAAATTAAAACAATTAACTATATTTATTTGCTTAATTGCAAGGATGTAATTTTTTGGACTTAAAGTAATACTTGAAATAAAAATTAATTTTATTATTGCTTAAATATTAGCATATTGAACGTTCGTCTCGGAAGAACGTAATTTTTTTAACTAAGTCAACGACTTGAAATAACATTGAAGATGTATCATAAATTAAGGCTTTTATTTTTTCTAACTCTATTTCTGGGGTTTGGCCTTAGCTCTATAGCCCAAGATGAAGATGCTAAAGAAACCGCTCAGACCTATATAGAACTAGCCGAAACAATGATGGATGCCGCTCAACCACTTGTGGATGTGAGGGATATTTACGTTCAGGCCGCTGAAGCTGATCCAACCAATATCATAGCAAACTGGAGAGCAGGAGACTTTTATTTAAAAACAGTTGGGAAGAAAAATGCCGTAAAATACTTCTTAAGGGTATTAGAATTAGATGCAGAATATAGATTTGATATCGAATATTGGATAGGCCAGAGCTACCATTATGGAATGGAATTCGATAAAGCCTTAGCATTTTATAGTAGATATAGACAAAAGCTGATCGATAGAGACGGTTACCGAGGTAGAGATAGAATTGAGTTGTCAGTGGTTGATCGTAAAATATATGAATGTCAGAATGCAATAGAGTTTGTAGCTAACCCTGCGCATTATTCCATCGTGAATGTTGGTAGTGCTATCAATTCAGAATATGAGGAATATGGCCCTGTTCTCAACGAAGATGAAACAATTTTAATTTTCACCTCAAGAAGAAGAGAAGGTAACTTGAATGAAAATGTGTTTTCTGATAACAAGCCTTACGAAGATATATTTATCAGTACCAAGAAAAATGGTCAGTGGAGCAAAGCGGAGAATATTGGTAATGTAGTTAATACACCTTTTCATGATTCTAACCTTGCACTTTCAGCAGATGGTACGCAGTTATTCCTTTACAAGGATGAAAATAATGGCGATATCTATGAGTCTGACAGAAAAGAAGATGGTACCTGGACTTTCCCGGAACCATTAAGTGAGAGCGTAAATTCAGAAGGTTTTAAGGAAGCTTCCATATCTATTTCTCCAGACGGTCAGATATTGTTTTTTGCCAGTGATCGTCCGGGCGGACAAGGTGGTATAGATATATACTACAGTATCAAGGATAGGAATGGAGAGTGGGCTCGTTCAAAAAACTTAGGCCCCAAGATTAATACCGAATATGATGATGACGCACCGTTTATAGATTATGATGGTAAAACACTTTATTTCAGCTCATTGGGAAGAAAGGGAATGGGTGGATATGACATATTTAAATCAACCTACGATAGTGCAGCAGCGGAGTGGGGTGATCCAGAGAATTTAGGGTTTCCTATTAACACGCCCGATGATGATATCTTCTTCGTAAGTACTAAAGATGGCAAAAGAGGCTACTATGCATCAGTGAGAGAAGATGGTATGGGTTTTACAGACATTTATATGGTAACAATACTTCAGGAGGATGAAGTTGCTGATAATATAATGTCTAAAACTGCTGAGGAAGTAGAAACGGAGCCAAAAGAAGAAACAACAAAGGATTTAGTTGCAGTAAAACCGAAAACGGAAGAGTTACAGCCAGTTATTTTAACTGTAAAAGTGTTGGATGAATCTAAGAATCCGTTAGAGGCCAAAGTAAGCCTAACCAGCTCAGATAATTTAGTGGCGGGTAAAACTAACAAAGGCCCTGGAGTTTTTGAATTTAAAGTAAGTTCTAAGGAAAGTAAGACTTATAATTTATCGGTTGAAAACAGCGGATATGTATTCCAAAACTTAGACATAACCTTGCCAGCGGCTACAACAGTTCCACAAATTATTGATAGAACGGTTACGATGCGAAAACTGGAAGTTGGTACCCGTTCGGTATTAAGAAATATTTATTTCAACTTTAATAAAGCCACTTTCAGAGATGAGTCTTATCCAGAGTTGAATAAGTTAGAGTCTATGATGGCTGAAAACTCAGGTTTACAGATTGAAATTTCTGGTCACACAGATAACATTGGGCCGAAAGACTATAACAAGGCATTATCTCAGAGAAGAGCTAACGCTGTGAAAGATTACCTCGTTAAAAAGGGCATTGATGCCAGAAGAATTACTGCTGTTGGTTACGGTGAAGAAAGACCTTTGGCAAGTAATGATGATGAAAAAGAAGGCCGAGAGCTCAATAGAAGAGTTGAATTCAAAGTACTCAGCGGCAAATAACATATCTCCATCATAGTTGTTTTGATTAGGAATATCATTCTATCTGGATGATATTTGCAACTTCATTTTAACTAATCTTAAGGGATGTCAGTAGTTCCGTACAAGGAAAAAAATACAGGTAAGAAACAACAAGTAGCAGAGATGTTTAACAACATCAGCAAGAAGTATGATTTTTTAAATCACTTTTTGAGCTTAGGAATTGATATTTTATGGAGGAAGAAGGCTATAAAATACCTGAAAAAAGACCAACCGAAGTATATACTTGACATAGCCACTGGAACAGGCGATTTTGCAATTGAAGCATTGGCATTGAAGCCTGAAAAGGTTGTTGGGGTAGATATATCTGAAGGAATGCTCACTGTGGGTAAGGAAAAGATGAAGAGGAGGGGTTTGGATAATATTATTGACTTACAACTGGGCGACTCAGAGAAACTCTTATTCGAAGACAATACATTCGATGCCATAATCGTTTCTTTTGGTG
Organism: Fulvivirga lutea; assembly: GCF_017068455.1. Taxonomy (NCBI): domain Bacteria; kingdom Pseudomonadati; phylum Bacteroidota; class Cytophagia; order Cytophagales; family Fulvivirgaceae; genus Fulvivirga; species Fulvivirga lutea. Next base: position 178,097 of record NZ_CP070608.1, on the reverse strand, counting down.
TAAGAAACTTTGAGGATTTAGAGAAAGGCCTGAAAGATATGAACAGGGTACTTAAAAAGGGCGGAAAAGCAGTAATATTAGAATTTTCTAAACCTACTAAATTCCCATTTAAGCAACTCTACAACTTTTACTTTAAGGCAATTTTACCTAAAATTGGAAGACTGATATCCAAAGACTCTTCAGCATATACATATTTGCCGGAGTCAGTAGATGCATTCCCTGATGGTGATAAATTCTTAAGGGTATTAGAGAACGCAGGATTTAAAGACAATAAATGCAAGCCACTCACATTTGGGATAAGCTCTATTTACATAGGACAAAAGTAGTTTTTGCGCTACTTATATTGCTTTTAGCCAAACCAGCATTATCTCAGCGTAATGTTGAAATGAACAACCCTAACTATGACGATCGTTTTCTTAGTTATGGTTTTCTAATTGGTTTGCATACTACTACTTATCAATTAAAATATTCAGATCGCTTTGTGTCAAGAGAACTTGATACATTGTATTCAATATCGCCTTCATGGTCTCCTGGCTTTAGCTTGGGCTTTATTGTAAACATGAATATGTCAGAATTCCTTGACATCCGTTTATTGCCTAAAGTTTCATTTTATGAACATAGACTGGAATATCAATCATTAGATTCAACCCCATTGGAAGAATTAGTAGAAACTACGGTTGTAGAACTGCCACTGCTCTTAAAATATAAATCGGAGCGAAGAGGTAATTTCAGAATGTATATGGTAGGAGGAGTGAAGCCCGGCTTTGAAGCCTCTGGTAAAAATGATGTAGACGAAGTGAGTAAAGAAAACCTGGATATTAAAGCGTTCAACTTGTCACTCGATGTCGGATTTGGTATTGATATGTATTATCCTTTGTTCAAATTTTCACCAGAAATACGGTTTTCAAAAGGAATAACCAATATGCTGGATGGTGACAACGATTTGAGTGCAGGCATCGATCGCCTGAATACCAATACTGTTACGCTATATCTACTTTTCCAATGAGTCAAGAAATTGTTTTTATATCCGGAGCCACTTCAGGCATAGGTAAAGCTACTGCTGAACTTTTGGCTAAGAATGGTTATAAATTAATTTTAACCGGAAGAAGAAAGGAACGATTAGTTGAGCTTGAAAATAAACTAGGTGCCATCACCGAAATTAAGACACTTTCATTTGATATCACTAATAATGATGAGCTTCAAAAGGCCTTTGATTCTTTGCCAGCAGAATGGAAGAGTATTGATATTCTTGTTAATAATGCAGGTAATGCTCATGGATTAGATCCTATTCAAGATGGTTCTATAGCTGATTGGGACGCCATGATTGATATTAATGTCAAAGGCTTGTTGCACCTGTCTAAGCTTGTTATGCCCGGCATGGTTTCCAGAAGGAAAGGCCATATAGTTAATATAGGCTCCATAGCGGGAAAAGAAGTGTATCCTAATGGAAATGTCTACTGTGCATCTAAACATGCTGTAGACGCCATTACACAAGGAATGCGGCTTGATATGAATAAGTATGGAATCAAAGTAACAGGAATTAACCCAGGTTTGGTAGAAACTGAATTTTCTGAAGTTAGATTTAAAGGTAATAAGGAAAGGGCAGAATCGGTTTATAAAGGCTACTCACCGTTACTACCACATGACATAGCCGAGCTTATTCATTTTGTGATTACAAGGCCCAAGCATGTGAACGTGGCCGATTTATTGGTTTTACCAACAGATCAAGCGTCCTCAACTGTTGTTAACAAAAATCTGTAGCAAGGTATCTGTATCTATATCATGCTTCCCGTTAAAGGTTATTGTTTCTGGATTTAGTTTCAAATGACTTGAAATTTCAGACATCTCTTGAAGCCTTTCTTTTTTAATGAAAGGATCATCCAGCCCATACACATATTTGATTTCTTTACTTGTAAGAATTTCTCTGGTTACAGTGATGTCCATATCGGGTGGGAAAATACCTGCCCAAAGAATTAATTGGTTAAATTCGATTTGGCCAGAAGCAATCCAGCGTGAAACTGTTGCTGAGCCTTGTGAAAATCCTAAAAGTGTGATTTTAACACCAGTGCTGATATCTTTTTTTATATTAGTGTATAGCTGATTTAAATACTCTATATAATTTTCGATGTCAACCTCTCTGTTTTCTTTGGTCATCCACGTAGCACCTACACGACCACTAAATCCTTCCAAATAAAACTTTGATAGCCCCTCGGGCGCAATTATACAAAAACCATGATCTTCCAGGCAGCTAAACTTTCTAATGAAGAATTTTGACAGTTGTCCATAGCCATGAAGAACAAAAAGAACATGCTTAGTCTTTGTATTTAGCTCACCAAGTTGACTGTATCTACCTTTATATGAAAAGTTGAAATGATGTTCCTGCATAAAAAAATAGCAGGTTCCAATGAATGAAACCTGCTTATTAATAAATTTTAATTCTTTGAACTATCGCTTGAACCCTAACGCACTTCCTCCACAGAATTGTGTTGAATTATCAAACGTGTACTGTATGTAATAAATGCCTGTTGTATTGCAAGGGTAGGCGATTGCACTCAGAAACTGGCCGTTAAATTTGCTACTAGCAACCTGGTTTCTGTTACTATCAAATAAGCTAACAATAATTCCGTCAGTTGATTCTCCAGTAGCGCATACATTAATCATGTATTGGGTTCCTTTAGTAAATACATAAGAGTATTCAACTTTTGTTTTAGAACCTCCTTGTCCATCGATTTTATAACTCTTAAGGAAATTAAAACCAGAAGCTAATTTTGGAATACAAGCGTTTGTGTATTGCTCAGCATTGCATTGTGCCTTAACAGTTGTACCGGCAATTAAAAATAAACATGCCGTTATTATTGTATAAAATACCTTTTTCATATTCTGATTATTTTCCACTAACTAATTACACTTTTTCTAATACTACTAATGATGTTCGTGATGTTCTGTACATTTTCATTAGTAATTTTTATTTCACTTGTACTATTATCTTTTATAACCATCACACCATCAACAACCTCGAAGGTTGATTCTTTGTAGGTCTTTACAATCTGAATTTTTTCGTATTCCGACTGTAACTTTTGCATTTCATTCAAAAGTGATGCCATGTTTTGATCAACGTCTTTATAGAAGCTTAAAAGAAGCACTATGTTTTCCAAAATGATCTTTTGCTCACCAATTGTATCTCTTAATTCTTTGTTGTCAGGATTTTTCTTAGCTACCTGGCAAGTGATATGCATAGCTTCTAACCAACCACCAGCTAACAAAAGCACACTTAAATTAGCTCTGTTTTGCTCCTGTAAATAGTGGTTAATGTTATTAAAGTTCTGAGTAGTAATTAACAATAGTGAATCCAGATTCTTGCTATTTGTAGCTAATCTTCCGATGGTTTCTATGTCAAAAAATTGACCGATGCTTAACCCATCAGCTAGCTCTTTAATAGCAGCCATGTAATCTAAACCATCTTGATTTTGCTCATAAATGTTAGTGTAACCTAAATCAGTACCGTAAATACCAAGATTTAAAGACTTTCTGTAGTTGCTATTGTATTTTGATATATTATCTGCAGAATTCAAGAAACTTTTGTCATACTTAGTTCCAGATTCTTTCAAAAGAACTGAGATTTCTAAGGGTGATGGGATTTGTTGAATAATGCTACTAATGGCCTCTTCAGAAATAGCTGGACCTTCAACTTTTGTTGAATCCAAACTCTCTAAAAATGCCTGTTCATCTGGTTTTTTACCTGAGTTGCAGGCAAAAAACAGAACTGCCAATATCAATGATAATTTCCTCATATGCACAACATTTATGATGGTAACAAAATTATAAATTCATTTATCTATTACAAATATTATTATTTGTAATTGGCCGGATTAATGGCTGATAAATACTACTTCTTAGAGAATCTTATTTTACTTAATTTATCTAATCCTTTTCTAAGAGCTTCAAAATATAAGGTAATGTATAACAATATCGTCATTAACCAGATGACAAGCAAGTTAAATACATATGTGCTAAAGTATGTTCCAGCAAAATATTTCGAAGGAGCAAAAAAGTGAGCCCTATAGTCAAAAAAGTGGTTTGGTTTATCAGGCTCATTAAAAATAGGATTAATTTGTTGTATCAGTTCACCGTTATATTCAATGATCCTATCTTTTTCAGCAACGTTCATAACAAGATCAGCTAAACTCTCATTATAATATTCATTCTTTAGTTCATTAAGATTATAGTCATATTCAGGATTGTTCTCAAAGAAATACACCATCTGATCTTTCCGAACAACACTTTTATTATATATATCCTGATAATAGTCTTTATAGTTCTTAAAATATGTTTCGAGAGTCTTGCTAACATCTGGAGTAAAAGTTTCTAACGTTAGATCGTTAACATTTACATTCTCTAACCCTTCCTGGAAAGGATCACCAACAATGTTTTCTTTAATTATATTTAAATTCTTTTTCAGGATAGCTTTTATTGAATCGCTATCGGTTCCAATATTTTCTGAAATGTATTGACGTTTTTTCTTTAGCTCCTCTACCAGATATGCTGCCTTAAAATCTGCTTCAGCTTCAGTTTTTTCTAATTCGTAGTAAGGCTCTTCATAATCATTATTCTTAAAATGATGAACGGCCATTGCCTCATAGGCCCATCTAGAAGCCATAAAATCTGCCACAATAGGAACTTTACCCTTGGTGCTGAGTACTTCATTTAATTTATCAAAGCTAAATAGCAATCCACTTAGAATCATTTGCGGAATGAGTAAAAGCGGAATCATTACGTACACGGTAACGGCAGAATTAAATGCACTTGAAATATTTAAGCCTAATACGTTTGCTAAGCATGAACAGGTAAATAACGCAAACCAGAAGGCAAATGTCATTCCATGGATTTCAAGAATTAAATGCCCAATTATCACAAACGACATGGTTTGAATTGCGGACATTAAGAAAAGTATAATGATTTTTGATATAAGATAGCTATTCCAACTTAAATTTAGGAAAGACTCTCTTTTAAGTATTTTCCTGTCTCTAATTATTTCTTCGGCACTCACTGTTAGCCCCATAAAAAGAGCTACAATGATACTCATGAGCATAAACGCGGGAATGTTATCATTAAAACGGAAAAGATAATCATTGCCAAAAGGGCTACTCTTATACTTAATGATAAACGCTAATATTAGCGCCAAAAGAGGTGCTTCTAGTAAGTTAATCAGCAAATATTGCTTGTTGCTTAACTTACTCAACATATCGCGTGTAGTAAAAATTAAGCTCTGCTTTAATCTATTTGGTATAAATAGTGAATGCGCAGGCTCTTCGTTGATATCTTCAACTTTTTCAATTGAAAAATGCTCTTTAAAGCCTTCGTGCCATTGTTGAGGGTTAACCTTCCTCTTGTTTGTGAGCTGCCCATATTCATCAACCACCTTAGCCTCAATGATATTAAATATTTGCTCTGGGTTAACGTTACCACATGTTTCGCACTGTCCTCTTTGTGAATCAACCTGGTTAGAAGCTTTCTTAAAATAAGTTACTGCCTCAACTGGATTACCATAGAATACAGGGTAGCCGCCAGTATCCATGATGTACATTTTGCTGAACATCTTATAGATATCAGAACTAGGCTGGTGAATTACCACAAATATTAGTTTCCCCTTCAAGGAAAGCTCTTTTAATAAGTCAATTACATTTTCTGAGTCTCTTGATGATAAACCTGATGTAGGTTCATCAACAAACATTACTGCAGGTTCTCTAATTAACTCAAGGGCAATATTTAAACGTTTTCTTTGTCCACCACTTATGGTTTTATCTAGAACACTACCAACTTTTAAATCCTTACGTTGATCGAGGCCTAGGCTTTCTAAAACATCAAGAACCTTTTTACTTAAGTCTTCTTCAGACAAGTTGGCGAAACATAGTTTCGCATTATAATAAAGGTTTTCGTAAACAGTTAACTCCTCGATCAGAAGGTCATCCTGCGAAACATACCCAATAACACCGTGTATACGGTCTTTCTGGGTGTTTATGTCGAACCCATTAATTTTAACTGAGCCTAATGTAGGTTGCTCTATGCCAGCCAAAACATTCATTAAGGTGGTTTTACCTGCACCACTGGCACCCATAATTCCAATGAGCTGTCCTGGACCTTCTGAAATGACTACATCACGCAAACCAAGAGCACCATTAGGGAATCTAAATTCCTGGATGTCGGCATTAAAAGAAAGCTTGGTGGTTTTTAACTCCTCATTAAAAAGTGCGATTAAATCACTGTAATAAAGAGCTGCGCCTAATGGTGTTTTAACAGTACTACCATGAGAAAACAGATATACTCTGTTTCTCTGCATGATAAACCCATTAAGCACTATTTGATCTTTACCAATGTACTTGGTGAAGTACATGTCAACACTATTTACCTTCAAGAATATGATGTGGCCATCTATATCTGAGTAGAAGTGTTTAGAGTAAATCCCTTTTTCTTCTAGTTCTTCCTTATTTTCAGGTGTGTGATCATGCTCACCTTCACCATCAACAATAAGTATATCACCAAAATTAAGTTCTGAAGATTCTGTTTTGATAACGAAGCTTTCAATAAGCTTGTATTCGTCCTTCACGATATTGAACACCGTACTAATGGTGTCAATAATTTCCATCCTTTGAGAAGTAAAGTTTTGATCTGACCCTACTAACTCTAAAATTTTAATTAAAACAACTACCTTTTGTTTTTGGGTAAGTGTTTTGTTGATTTTCTTACAAAGACCTAAAGTTTTAACGGAGTCACGAACGGAGGTTAATTTTCTTTTCTTACTTCCTTCTTCCTCTTTCTCCTCATCGCCATCCTGATTATAGCCAGCGAATTTATCATAAAGCTCAACATACTCTTTAACAGAGTCTTGGTCTAGCTCCTGCTGAAAAAAACTTATTACAAACTGCCTTTCTTTCTCAGTAACACCTCCATCTTGTTTGGTAATAATGGCAAAAAGTTGGGTAAGTGCTTTAAGTATTTCCTCACTCATAGGCTACCGTCTGCTGTTAGCAGCAATTTACTGGCAAAAAATTAGGTATAACTTAGTATGTTTTAAATTCGAACGGAATTTCAACAAGTTCAGAAAACTCCTCACCTGCTTCTTCCATATCTTCGTCATCTTCATGAAAGTACCATATGATAGTCATACCATCGATATCTTCCAATGCAGATAGAACATCAAGTATTAGTTTACTAGAAGCTGTATTGAAATATTCTAATTTGAACATGAATTCAGTGCTTGCATTCGCGTCTTTAGAATATTCTTCGATCCAATCTAATACAGGCTGATAAAATTCAGCAGAGTCTTCCGGTAAGCTACGACCAGAAATTTCAAAAATACCGTTTCCTTTATCTAAAATAATTTTAGGAGTATCTTCAGTGCCTTCTAAATTTAGTATGTCCATTATTAATGCTTATTTATAATCGTTATTACCAAAAAATTAAACTATAGTCTATCTATTGATGACCGTAAACAGAAAAATGAATTGCCATCCCCTATATCAACAAAATCATAATCTAGTTTATTCCCTGACTTTCTAGCCATATCTACAAACCCAAGACCTGCACCTCCTTTATCAGAGATTTCAGTACTCTTGATTATGCTTTTATAAAGTTCCTTTAAACCATCCTTATCCAGCTCATTAATCTGGTCAATTTTACCTTTCAAGCCATCTATGTTCTCATTCATAATTGGGTTGCCGGAAATGATAATGTATTTGTCTTCTTGCTTACCCACCATAAATACAGCTGAATGATTGTTAGCAACATCATCTGCATGTTTTACAATATTCTGTAAGCACTCAACCATTACATTGAATACTTTCCTTTTGACAGTAGATTCCTCACCTGAAGAATCCATATTTCGTTCCGCCATGGCCAATACTGATTTGGTAATTTCCTGGGTAAATTCACCCTCGTATACCAAGATCAGATGGTTTTCAAGCATGGTTTTGTGCAAATCAAAAATATACTTCATAAGTCTTAAAGCGTTTTATTCAGGTTCTTTATAAGTCTTTATCTATAAGTTTGTTAGTCGATTTTGATTATAGTTTGTCAAAATACGACTTTTAATTAAAAATCTACAATTTTATACCAATTAACAATACATCATCAGTTTGCTTTTCTTCTCCCATCCAATTTGTCCAATGGTCATCAAACTTCACATAAGCGTCTTTCATTGACATGTTGTGAACTTCCATGATTTTCTCTCTTAAGCGCTTAGGGCCATACTTTCTGTTATCTGGTCCACCAAACTGATCTGGAAACCCGTCTGAGCAAAAGTAGAATGAATCACCTTCATTAAGTTCAACTTTATGATTAGTGAAGTTGGTTTGGTTTTTATAGATACCTCCACCAATAGCGAACTTATTACCTTTAATTTCTTCCATCTCACCTTTCTTCACCACATATAACGGCCTGTGAGCACCTGCATATTCAACCTTTCTTGTAGCTGTATTTATTTTACAAAGTGCGATATCCATTCCATCTTTCGTTTTAGAATCATCCTGGTCCTGACGAAGTGTTGTAGTAACGCCTTCATCCAGCTGATCTAAGATTATACCCGGGTCAGATATTTTTCTACTTCTAACGATATCATTAAGCAAGAAATAGCCAATTAATGATAAAAGGGCTCCAGGAACACCATGACCTGTACAATCCACAGCAGCCATGTAAATATCATCACCTATTTTAACGTACCATGGGAAGTCACCGCTCACCACATCTTTAGGCTTGTAAAGAATGAATGAATCAGGTAGTACCTTATTAATCACATTGTTGTTAGGCAGAATAGCATTCTGAATTCTCTTAGCATAGTTGATACTATCTGCGATCTTCTTGTTTTTGTTCTGGATTTCCAGCTCAATTAACTTTCTCTCTGTGATGTCATGAGAAACTACTAATACAGATTCAAGCTTTTCATTATCGTCAAACTCCGGAATGGCATTAACCTGCATTACTCTGTCACCCATTTCGGAAGGGAAGTCCATTTCAGTTGCTACCTTTTTATTGGTACTATTGACTTCTTCAATAATTTCCAGCCACTTATCTAGTACATTTTGAGCTAAATCGGCCTCCTTAATTTTCTGATTTAAGAAGTCTGAAGGTCCTTTGCCCGTATATTCTTCAATAACAGGGTTGATGTAAGAAATGGCATCATCTTCCAACCTTGTAATCAGATCGAGAGAGTTTTCCGAAAGAGCCTGCATTTTACTACGCATTCTCTGTTCTTGCTCTGCTCTTCGTCTTTCGGTAATGTCACGCGAGTTAACTATTAAACCATGGATGGCAGGGTTCGACATAAAGTTGGTGCCAGTAGATTCAATCCAGATGTAGTTGCCATCTTTAGTTAAATACTCATACTGAATAGTGATCTGTTCATCGGGATTTTCAAGAAGGCTTTTGAACATTCCTTTGAACTCAGCCACATGCTCTTTATTTACCTTATCAGCATCGCTTACACCAATCATTTCTTTTTGCGTGTAGCCAAGAATTGGCTCTACTGATGGACTGATATATCTAACGGATAGATCTTCTTCATAAATAGTGATTACCTCGGAGGCATTCTCCAATAGAAGCTGCATTCTGTTTTGCGTTCTATTTACCTCTTCAATTTGCTCTTCTAACTTGGAGTTAGATTTTTGAAGCTCTTCCTGAGTAGCCTGCATTTCCTCAGCATTCTGACGAAGAATCTCTTGCTTCTCTTGTAACTCAGAACTCATTGCCTGAGACTCTTCCAAAAGCTTGCGTGTTCTTTCATTTACTTTGATGTTGAACACTGTACGAGCAAGAATTAGACTTAGCTCTTCAACAAATTTTACCTTACCACTATCAAACTTTTCAAAACCGGCAAACTCAACAACACCATATACCTTTTCCTCAGTTATTAAAGGCACTATGAGAATGCTGGTTGGTCTTTTATCACCCAGAATACCTGATGTGATCGTTACATAATCATGAGGGATTTCTGTTCTTAGTACGGTATCTTTTTCAGCGGCTGCTTGTCCTACCAGACCTTCAGCAAATTTAAATTTTGCATTTAAGTGTTTTTTACGATTGTAAGCAAAACTTGCTTTCATCTCTATGAAAATGTCATCCGGATCATCTTCATTTACCACATAAAAGGCACCTTGAACAGCCCCAATTTTTCCGATGATATATTTTACAACGGCATCGCCAAGTGGCTCAAGGTTATCATGCGCTCTAAGTATTTCACCAATTTCTGCAACACCAGTTACAATCCAGTTGCGTTCTTTATCACGTTTCTCACTTTCTACTAGGTTATCGCGCATGTTCACCAATGCCAGGCCTAGTGCGTCATCATCATTTACGAGTTTGAAATCGGCAGAGAAGTTACCTTCACCTATTTGCTGAGCAAAATTGGCGGTATTCTTAAGTGTTTTAACCAAATGGTTAACACTATTTGCCATTAGACCTATTTCATCTGATGTTTTACGCTCAACCTGTTCAGGAAGTGTTCCATTGCCAACAAGCTCCAATGTCTTTTTCAGTGATAATAATGGGTTGGTTAAATACTTTGAAAAAATCAGTGATATCACTCCAGAAATAATCAAGATGAAGAATCCTGCAAACATGAACTTATTAAACAGTGCGTTACCCTCGCTATAAATTTCTTCTGTATCAATTTTTGCCACCAAGCCTAGCTTAGCTTTTGGTAGGTAAGTATAGTATGCCAAATTTTCTTTACCTCTATAATCAACGTTAGCACCAGATCCTTTTGCACCAGTAACCGCCTTTTGGATCGCTTTTGAGTTAGCGTCACCCAACGTTAGTAGTTTAAATGCACCATCCGGATCTAGCCTTGGCTTGTTTACGTAATTAATTCTGCCGGAAGAAGAGTCTAGTTTTGCCAGTATAACTTCACCCCTTTTACCTAAACCAGTAGAATCACTCAGAATATCATAAATCTTAGTCATTGGGTATTCAATCAAAATGATTGAAGTTTCTCCACTTGGGTGATTAACCGGAGCACCTGCATAAATGACGTATGCACCATTCTCTTTTTTGGTAACATTACTAAAATGAACTCCTTGCACTGCATTAGCTAAGGTTGTGCCATCAGGATCAATAAAATTTGAACCGGCAGACATTTTAGAGCTGGTGCTAAACAATATTTTGCCGGTAGATTCTGTAATGAATACATCATTATATCCATAAGAGGATTTTACTTCATTCAAAAATCCTTTGACGTCATACTTAGGGTCAGCTGGCTCGGCAGATGCATCATCCCCACCCATATCCATAGCAAATGGGTCATCTCCACCGCCCATATCCATAGCGAAAGGATCGTCACCGCCAGAATCCATGGCGAAAGGATCATCACCGCCACCCATATCCATAGCAAATGGGTCATCTCCAAAACCCATATCCATACCACCAGCAGAGCTGCCACTACCCGAAGAAACCGCACCCTCCTTAATGGTTTTAGACTCCTGTAAAAGTTTTAGATTACTTATTAAGGACTCAAATGTTGTTTCAATTTTGCCGGACTGTGCTTCAGCAACTACTCTTAAGCTTTCGCTGTATCTATCTTGTATTGCACCACGGCTCAACCTAAATGATAAGTAGCTTATGGCCAATAGGGTTACAAGCACTATACCTATTACCAGGCCGGTGATCTTTGTACTTATGGATATCTGTTTAAACATATAATTGATATGTTTTATGCTTCTTTATTTCCTTTATTCGTTTTCTTACCTTCTTTCTTAGGCTCTGCTTTTTCAGTTGGTTTGGCACTTTCACTTTTACCATACAATTTATCAGTAACCAACTCGAATGCAGCTTCCACAGCTTTTCGATCGCTCTCTGAAAATGAAGTGAATGATGCTATCTCTACCACGCCACATAATTCTTCTCCGTAAATAACTGGAGCTACTAAAACGTGAGTAGGGGATGCACTCCCTAAGCCTGAAATGATTTTTATATAATCATCTGGTATATCGTCAATGATTATAGCTTTCTTTTCTGATGCTACCTGGCCTACCAGACCTTCGCCCATTTCAAAGGTTGGCCGCTGGCTTTCACCTAGGCTCATAGCGTAAGTAGCATTCATTTGAAGAACCTTTTTGTCGCCATCTTTCTTTAACATATAGAAGGCACCTACTCCTGCTTCAAGTGCTTTGCAAATTTCTGTTAAGCCTTCGCCTAAAATTTTCTCTTCAGATTTCGATTTTTCGCTTAATGCCTCTTTTATGGATGATACGCTAAATGTCTTATTCTTGCTGTCCTTTTTCTCTTTATCCTCGTCCTTCTTTGACTTTTCTTCTTTCTTTTCTACGTAAATGATCTCCATGCCCTTATTGTTAAACATATATAATAGGACACCAAGACCGGCCAAAATGCATATTCCCATTGAAAAATATAGGCCATTGAGAACAGGAGCAGCATTATCTAAATCTGAAATCTCCAGCACCTGAACGTCATAGATTAAATCGTTTTGGAAAGTAAACAACGTATAAGTAGCGTAGATACCGCAGATGATATAAACTAAGACAAGAGCTATGCTTATTTTTCGCTGATCTAATTTCATTTACTTATACTGTTTATGTAATTGGTTAAAAAACTCTACAATCTCATCAATTTTAAGCACATGATCAATGGTTGTGAGATTCATTGCTGCTTTTGGCATGGTATCAATCATACATTCGCTCGGTTCTTGTACAATCGTCATCCCGCCACGGTCTTTAATATATTTCATGCCCATACCACCATCTCTGTTAGCTCCAGATAATAATATACCTATTAGTTTATCTCTAAACACATAGGCGGTTGTACCTAACGTTATATCAATAGCCGGACGAGAGTTATTGATCATTTCTTCTGTAGATAAACTGAAGTAATGACCAAGCTCTGTAGACATATGGTAATTAGATGGTGCCAAATAGACTTTTCCTTTTTTAATATGTTCTTTATCGTATGGTTCAACAATTTCTATAGTGCTCTTAATAGAAAGAGCCTCTACGAAACCATTTCGCACATGTTTCAATCTATGCAAGCACATAATTATTGGTAGCGGAAAGTTCGAGGGTAGTGCAGATAGAATTTTGACTATTCCCTGAAAACTTCCTGCCGAGCCACCTATAACTATGGCCTTATATCGATTATCTAATTTAAAATCAGTCACCGGTTATAGAGTCTCTCAGTCCTTAATCTTTTTATAAATTTTCTCTTCGTTATTAACGATTATAAACTTATTCGCTATATCACACCATATGAGAGATTCCTTGGAACCGATGGCCAAGTATCCATATTTAAATAAACTTTCGTGAAATTTCTTCAGTACCTCATTTTGCAATGTCTGGTTGAAGTAAATCATCACATTTCTACATAGTATCAAATCGAACTTGTTGAATATTTCGCCATTTACTAAATCATGTTTTCTGAACGATACATTTTCAACAAGGCTTTTATCCATGATAGCCTTACCGTTCTTTTCTTCATAATAGTCTTTTAAAGAACCTATTCCTTGATAGCGTATGTAGTTTTTCTCATTGAGTTCCATGTTTTTCAGGTTGTACTCACCTGATTTGGCCCTCTCTAAAATATTGGTGTCCAGATCAGTAGCTATAAGGCTGGCACTATCCAATAAGTCCAACTCTTTCAGCATGATGGCCATCGAAAATACTTCCTCACCTGATGAACAACCGGCATGCCATATTCTGATTTTCTGATGATTTAAAAGGATGCCGGGGATAATGTCATCGCGTAATACCCTCCAAAATGAAGGATCCCTGAACATCTCAGTTACATTTACTGTAATTTCGTTTAAAAAGTCATCAAGGAACGCAGGCTCATTCAATTTGCGCATGAGCACTTCAATAGTGAAATTATTCATTTCGAGTATTCTCGAAATTCTTCTTTTAAAAGAAGACATTGCGTAATTGGTAAAGTCATAGTTGTACTTTGTCTTTACCACCTCTGTGATCTTTTTTAAGTCTGCAATATCTATATCCTTCATTAATCGATTGGCTTAGAGGTATTTTGTAATTTGTAAATTAATAAAATTCACGTATAATTTTTCCAATTATCTATTTAATTACCTGATTGCTAGTGCCAGATAATCAAAAACTTATTTCCACCTTTGCTATCGGTAATCTTTCTCACCGTTGCATCTATTTCTATCTTTTTTTCTTTCAATTTTAACTTGAGCTTACCATCAGCAGAGGTTAAGCTCTTAACATCACTATCCAGAATATCTGCTATGTTGTTTTTATCCCCTACACTAACTCTAGCAGCTTGGCTCGTTTCCTGAATGTCACCTAACTCATTAAAAACCACATAATTCATTTCTTCCGACAAAGCATTGATTATATTGGCTGATGTAGAAAGTTTAGCGTTCAGCTGTTCCTGGGTAATTTCTAACTCTTCCATTTGCTGACGCATTTCCTCTTCAACATCTTCAAGTTCTCTCTTTGTTTCTGCTTTAGTAGCAGGTTTCTGATCCCGCTCAAATTGGGTAACAATTTCAATAATCTTTAACAACTCGCCATCTTCCCCTTGAACAGGGTTGAAATAAGATTTCAATTCAACTGTGTTGCCAGAAGAATGATTTTTTTCAAGCCAGCCAGACCAGCTTTTGCCTTGTGTTAGCTCATCTAAAAGATTGATGCCACCATGCAAGCTGTAGAAGTTATTATCAGAAATTTTAGATTGATCAAGACCCAAAGCATCAGTAAATACTCTGTTTGCATTAATAATAGCACCATCGGCAGAGTACTCACATGTGCCTAAAGACCTATTGATGGCATCAATTTGGGCGTTAACGGCTTGCTCTTTACGCCCCATTTCTTCTTGTGTGGCTGTAAGCTCTTCCATGTTTTGGCGCATTTCTTCTTCCTGAGCCTGCATCTGCTCAGTTAGTTGTTGCGATTCTTCGAGTAGTTGCTTTGTTTTTTGGTTTGCTTTTACGCCCGCAATGGTAGAAGCAATACTTTCACCTAATTTTTCAACAAATTGAATCTGATACTCTTTATACTCATGAAAAGATGCCAACTCGATAACGCCATAAATATCATTTTCAATTTTTAAAGGTACTAGTAAGATGGAAGTAGGGTTGGCATCGCCAAGACCAGAGCCAATGTGAATATAACTTTCAGGTACTTCAAGCAAGTAAATGGTTTTCTTTTCCATGAAAGTTTGTCCTACCAAACCTTCGCCCATTCGATACTTTCTTGTATCATATTTCTTCGTATCAAAAGCATAGAGCGAAATGAGTTCAAGGAATTTATCATTCTCATCTTCTTCATTAATAATGTAAATACCTCCCTGATTGGAGTTAGTATATTCTACCAGACTGGATATTATTTCATCACTTAGCTCCTGAACGTTGTCACTGGCTCTCAGTATGTCCACAAATTTGGCAAGACCTTGTGTTGTCCAGTTTCTTTCCGCTTCCTCTTCGTCCATTTTCTTCATCTGATCGCGCATATTTAATAGCGCAGCCTGAAGACTTCCTTTCCGCACTTCAGATTCTTTAACCCCAGTGATGGACTCATTTATTTTGCCTTCACCAATTTTTCTAACAAAATCAGTAGAATTATTCAGCATATCGACCAGATGATTGATGCTTCTAGAAATAACCCCTAACTCATTGGGTTGATCATACTCTGATTTTTTGTTGAACTCTTCGTTTGATATGAGCTTCCCTAAGCTATTGAGAGGAACGAATAGATTTCTTTTAATTAACAGCAGCACAACAATAATAGCTACTAGATTAAAAGCAAGAAAGAACGCCAATATTAGGTGTAACCAGTCACTAGATTTCTTTTGATCCTCTGTTAAAACGGTAGCTAATTCTGATAGAAGCTTATGGAACTGCTGCAACTCCAATTTTAGAACATTGGCTGACTCCCGAAATACCCTATTTTCAATGGAGATTGTTTTGTTTTGTATTTCATTTGCCGTAGTTGAATCATTAACCTGAATCATAACAGACTGCTGAACCGTTGTGTCAATTTTCTGAGGCTCGAATAGAATATTGCTTTGGGCTTTCTTAATGGTAGTCCACTTATCTTCAAGCTTTTCTATTACCGCTTTTAAATTTTCTGAACCAGCTGAAATTGTTTGTTTTTTAAAAGGTAGCTCACCACCCTTTTTGAATACTCTTAAAGTTGATTCGATGTAATCAATGCTTTCCTTGAGGTCTTCTGATTTTGATGTGTCTTCAACAGCTTTAAAGGATAATTCTTTATAATTTTTTGTTTGATTTTTAAAATTCTGTAGTTCTTGAAATTTTACTTCATAAGATCTGTAATCATTATGGGCATCTTTAATTACCACATAGTTGATAATTGCTAAAAGAGCAAATCCACCAAAGAGGAGGTAAGTCTGTTGAAGTAGTGTAAGATTTTTAAAGTTTTTCCCCATAAATGGAGTTGAATTATAAAGCCAATATTCGAATTTACAATATACTTATAAATTAAAAAGATTAAAGGTAAAGATCATAGATTATCCTTTCCAAAAGAAAAGGGAAGGAGTGCTGATGAAGAATGTGATAATATCCAAGTTTCGCCATCTCCTTTAAATAATACTTTCATGTCTTGAGCCTGAGCTTGCTCAAATTCCAACATAACCTGGCGGCACATACCACATGGTCCGGCCGATCTGTAATTTTTTTCTTCCCTTCTTTTTGCAACAACAGCTAAGGCTTTTATTTTTTGATTCGGAGCAACCGCACCTTTTTGAAATAGAGCTACACGTTCTGCGCACAATCCTGCAGGGTATGAAGCATTCTCCTGATTGGCACCTAAAATAAAACTGCCGTCTGTTAACTCCAGTGCAGCACCTACAGTAAAACCAGAATAAGGCGAGTAACTGGTTTTTAATGCCTCTTCGGCCTTCTTTATCAGAATCTGAAACTCACCTTCCAGTTCAGCGAAGTTCCTGTAAACTTTAAAGTTATCTGTTGAAGTGGTCATGTATGACTTCATTTATTAATTGAGCCTTGCAATATACGTTTCTACAGCTTCCATTAAAATTTTTATTACTGGGAATTGTTGATTCATCTTGTTAATTCTTTTATTTGAGCCCGCTAAAAAATACCATACAAGTAATGAAGTTAATATTAGTCCTGGGGGCAGGCAGATCGGCCACATCATTAATTGATTACCTTATTAAGCAATGTTCAGCTAATGATTGGAAATTAAGAGTTGGAGACTATTCTTTGGATTTGGCAAAGAACAAATGCAATGGAAGTGAAGTTGCTGAAGCTTTTCAGTTTGATATTAACGACCACGATCAATGTGTTAGTGAAGTAGAAAAGGCTGATATTGTAATTTCGATGCTTCCGGCAAATTACCATCCATTGGTGGCCAAGGTATGTGTTGAAAAAGGGGTACATATGCTTACTGCCTCTTATGTTTCCAATGATATGAAAGCGTTGGATGAAGAGGCCAAAAAGAAAGGTGTTTTCTTGTTAAATGAGTGTGGTTTAGATCCTGGAATTGATCACATGTCTGCGATGCAGGTGATAGACAAAATAAGAGGGGCTGGGCATAAGCTAACTGCTTTTGAATCTTTTACTGGAGGATTATTAGCTCCGGGAACTGATGATGACAACCCGTGGGAATACAAATTTACCTGGAATCCTCGAAATGTAGTTTTGGCAGGTCAGGGTATAGTTAAGTTTATTCAGGAGGATAAATTCAAATATATACCTTATCAAAAACTGTTTAGGAGAACTGAACAAGTGCATATTCCTGGCTATGGATATTTCGAAGGTTATGCGAATAGAGATTCACTAAAGTATTTAGATGTTTATGGGTTGAGAGGAATTTCAACCATTTATAGAGGTACGTTTAGACGGCCAGGCTTCTGCAGAACCTGGGATATTTTTGTTCAGCTCGGAGCCACCGATGATAGCTATGAAATGGAAGGTGTGAGTGAAATGACTCACAGGGAGTTTTTAAACTCATTTTTATCGTATAATCCGCATGACTCTGTGGAATTAAAACTGGCGCATTACATGGGCCTTGATCTGGAAGGACCTGAGATGCACCGAATGAAGTGGGTAGGTATGTTCGATAAAGAGCCAGTTGGCCTTGATAAAGGAACGCCTGCTCAAATATTAGAGCATATTTTAAAGAAGAAATGGTCATTAGAACCAGAAGATCTTGACATGATTGTAATGTGGCATAAGTTTGAATATTTGGAAGGCGATAAAAAGAGGGAAATACACAGTACTTTGGTTGCCATCGGAGATGATTCAGTACAAACAGCCATGGCTAAAACAGTGGGCTTGCCTGTTGCTATAGCTGCTAAAATGGTTTTAAAAGGAGAAATCAAAGAGACAGGGGTTCATATTCCAATCAAAAAGGAAATTTATGACCCTATATTAAAGGAGTTGGATGAACTTGGCTTCGAAATGAGTGAAAAGCAGGTACTATAAGTCCTTCAGCACTTTTTTAGCTCTACTCTTGAATCCTGCAGAACCATAAGGTAACTGATCTTCAATAATCAGCCTCAGTTCATTTTTAAGTTCCGGTACTTTTTGGCAGATATTGGCCAAAACAGTCATGCCGAATACTTTAACTGCAATAGGTTCAGCGGATGACTGCATCACTTTAAAACAAACATCTGCTGTCTTTCCCCAAAGTGATTCGGGTATTTCAATATCTTGCAAAATCCTAAGGGTATTTCTTTTTACTGCATCATGGTGCGCTTTCTCAAGATTTTGGAGCATATGCTTCAGGTAAGGTGCAATTAGTTCAGGATTTTTATCGTGACATTTGCTTACCGCCCACGCAGCTCTTTGACTTGTCCTGTAATCATCACCCAAAAATAGGCTCATTAAATCTTTGAACCTGTTTTTATCCGTTCCAATAAAAGCAGCAATGTATTCGGCCTGCTCTTTAGAATGTTCTTTGAGGAGCTCCTTTTTAATATCCATAAAAAAATAGTGTCTGGTCACCACAAGTTTTAGTTTGAGATGACATCCAAAGGTCATAAATATTTAGAAACTCAAAATTTAAAGAAGATGAAAAAATTAAAATCAACCGCTTTATCACTGTTAATTGTGATTGGAGGTTTCACTTTTGCTAGTGCACAGCATGGTCCAATGCATGGCCATAGACTTGAAAGAGGAATGGACGATGGTGAAAGAGGGCCTAGAATTCCTGATTTAACAGAAGAGCAGGAATCTAAAATGAAGGAGTTAAGAATAGCTTTTAAGGATGAGATTAGGCCCATTGAAAATGAACTCAATGAAAAAAGAGCTAAATTGAAAACCTTGACAGAGGAGGAAAATGTAGATAGAAAAAAGGTGATGGAGTTGGTAGAAGAGATGGGTGAGCTGAAAACTAAGTTGGACAAGAGAGAAGTGAATCATCGATTAGATGTTAAGCAAATTCTAACCAAAGAGCAGCAACTGTTTTTGGAGAAAAGACACGAAGATAAACGAGGCGACAGGCACAAAAGGCATTAATCAAAGTGCAGATACAACAAGGTGAAATAGAACTTATCGAATTATTAAAAGCAGGTGATGGGCCTGCTTTTAAGCATCTTGTGGAGGAGCATCAGGATAAAGTTTTTAGGCTGTGCCTTGGGTATGTGAAGAATGAAGAAGAGGCTGAAGATGTTGCTCAGGAGGTGTTTATTGAAGTTCATGAATCCATTACGGGTTTTGAGATGCAATCCAGTCTTTCAACCTGGATATTTAGAATTGCCGTAAATAAATCGTTAGAGCGGATAAGGTACTACAAACGGAGCAAGCGGTTTGGCTGGCTCACCTCCTTATTTGGCAGCGAAGAAAAGTATAGCAAGTATTCTTATGATTGGGTTAATCCTGGTGTAAAACTCGAAAATGCAGAACGAAGCCAGGTATTATATAGAGCCATTGATTCCTTACCAGAAAAACAACATGCTGCATTTATCATGCATAAGGTAGAAGGCATTTCATATAAAGAAATAGCCGAGGTAATGGAGCTAAGTTTGTCAGCTGTGGAATCGCTTATTTTTAGAGCTAATTCAAATTTAAGGAAGCAGCTGGAGCAGTATTATAAAGTGGATAAATCGTGATAAACAAAATGTTATGAATAGAAATGAAGAAATAGAAAAGACATTATCTAGCCTCGATGAAATGGATACTATTAATGTAAAACCATTTTTCTACACACGACTGGCGGCAAGAATGGAGAGAAATGTATCTCTTTCATTCAAACAGAAAGGGATAAGCTGGGCAATGTTAACAGCGCTATTGATAATAAATATTGGCGTTTACTTATCCTTTAGTGGAGAGAATAGTACTGCCGATGAAACACAGCAATTAACAGAATTAAAGGAGCAGTATTATCCAGAATCGGAAAGTTATTATGCATTAATTGAAGAGTATGAAACAGAATAAATTTTTAGTCGCAATAATAGGAATATTGATTATCATCAATTTAACTACATTGGCCTTTTTGTGGAATATAAAAAAAGGGTTTGATGGTGATGGCCCAGGCAAACATCGGCATGAAATGTACTTTGAGCGAAAGCTTGGTTTAGATGAAGTGCAATCAAAGAAATTTGAGGAATCAAGAAGAAGGCATTTTGAAAAAATGAACTCACTTAAGAAAGAAATTAGGAAGTTAAGAAACGACTTGAGCTCACTAATAAAAGAACAAAGCGAGAGTGAGGCCAAAGATATCATTCAGAAAATTGGTGAAAAGCATGCTGAAATGGAGCTAGCTAACTTCAATCATTTCAATGAATTGAGGAGTTACTGTACCCCAAAACAACAGCAGATGTTTGACTCCATAATGAATAAAGTAACTTCTCACCCTAGAAGAAGAGACCATAGGCCGCATTAGATGAATACAACCAAATTTTCTATTTTGGTCACTATCAATTTTGAAATATGGACATAGTAATTTACCTCTTCTCCGGCCTGTTAATGATCATTGGCATATTGGGATGTTTTCTTCCCATTATTCCGGGCCCACCACTTAGCTATGTTGGGTTATTGCTTTTACAATTAACTGATCAGGCACCATTTACTAACAAATTTCTGCTCATTTGGGCAGGTGTTACAATCGTTGCCCAAGGCCTAGATTATGTGGTGCCAACGTATGGCACTAAAAAGTATGGTGGTAGCAGAGCGGGCGTTTCAGGTTCTGTTGTTGGTCTTATTTTAGGAGTATTATTCTTTCCACCATTGGGCATTATAATCGGGCCAATGTTAGGTGCATTTGTGGGCGAGTTAATGGTGGGCAGAGAGCGTAAAGAGGCTATGCGCTCAGCCTGGGGTTCATTTATCGGATTTCTTTTTGGAACGCTGATTAAGCTGATTGCTAGCTTAATGATGACTTACTATTTTGTAAAAGCGGTTATTGATTTGTTTTAATTAGCCTTCATAGCCAACATCATCCTTCAACCCACCACCTTCTGCGGCTTCTACTGCTAGTTGATCGCAACGCTCATTTTCCTTGAGTCCTGCATGGCCTTTTACCCAAACAAACTTCACTTTGTGCTGCTTGAATAAAGGAATAAAGCGCTGCCATAAGTCGATATTCTTTTTGCCTTTGAAACCTTTCTTTTGCCAGTTCCATAACCAGCCTTTTTCAACGGCATCTACTACGTATTTGCTATCCGAATAGATGGTAACGGGTGTGCCCGGCTTCTTTAGAGTTTCCAAACCAACAATCACCGCAAGTAATTCCATGCGGTTATTTGTGGTATTTTTAAAGCCTTCACTGAGTTCTTTTCGGTAGGGTTTGCCATTTACATTGGCCATCATAACCACACCATAACCGCCTGGGCCTGGGTTGCCCTTAGCTGCTCCATCTGTGTAGATGGTAATCATCCGATCAGGCCGATATGTTCCTTAAATATTTTTACAGCTATAGCCAATAAGATGATGCCAAAAACCCTTCTCAAAATATTAAAGCCCGATTCACCGATTTTTCGTTCCAGCCAATTTGTAGATTTCAATACCATGTAAACAAAAATCAAATTGATTACAATACCAATAAGGATATTAGGAGTTTCGTAAACCGCTCTTAATGAAAGAATGGTTGTTAATGTTCCAGCACCAGCAATAAGAGGGAATGCCAATGGAACGATAGACCCGGCTTTACTTTCACCCTCGTTTCTAAATAAAGTTACACCCAAGATCATTTCCATGGCAATGATAAACATCACAATTGCTCCGGCTACCGCGAAAGAACCTACGTCAAGACCGAATAGCTTAAGAATACTTTGCCCAAGAAATAAGAAAGCTATCATCAAAGCACCTGAAATTACAGTAGCCCTGCCCGAATGAATTTTACCTTGTTTTTTTCTAAGATCAATAACAATTGGAACTGATCCTACGATATCTATCACCGAGAATAGAATAAGTGTTACTGAGAAAATGTCCTTGAATGTAATCATTTTGCAAAGCTAGTTTAAATAGTCAAGTTCACAGAGGATAAATGTTAATTCTATGTGAGATTTTCATCTAAAAATGATAACAGCTTTTTCATCTCTTTATTGGTGATCTGTGGGAAATTAGCCACCCTGAAAGTATGGCCTTTCCACTCTCCATATCCATTACCCAGAGTAAGTCCCTTCTCCAATGCTTTTGACTTTAAACGCTCTATACTTTCTGGTTTTCCTTTCACTGAAAAAACGGTATTAGATCGAATGTTTTTCTTATCAACGAGTGGATTAACCATATCCTTTGTGCCAATGAACTCATAAAACTCAGCAGCTCTTTTTTCAAGTTTGTTGGCAACTTTAGAAATGTTCTTTCTTTCATTCATTACCCTGTTGAGCAGATAAATGTTTGCCACATTTGGCGTGTGCGTTGTTTGATTTTTCTCCATGTTTTGAATGATGGATGTCAAACTATTATAATGCTTGTTTTCAGCATAGTTCATGGCCGCCTCTATAGCTTTTGGGGAACAAATCATTAAAGCCATACCTGCAGGAAGGCCAAAACATTTTTGCACCGAAGCATACCAAATATCTGCATTTTCTATCTGAAGAAAAGCACCGCCCAAAGAGGAGGTGGCATCTATTGCAATTAAATGGTCGGGGTATTTTTTACGAACTTTTGCAATACGCTTATTCGAAACCCTGGTGCCATTAGATGTTTCATTTTGAGTGATACAGATGAGGCCTTCTTCCATGGAAAGGTCCAACTCACCTAGTTTCAATTCTTTACTTAAATCAAACTGATAGCCAATGGCCTGAGGCTTAATTTTTCGAGTGGCATTAAACCATTTCTCACCAAAGCTTCCATTGTAAAAATGGTAGCTAATACCATCATAAGATTGCGCAAGTATTTCCCAGCATTCAGTGGCAGCTGAAACGTAAAAAATACTATATTCTTCCGGTACATTTAATTTTTTCTTAATAAGTGAGCTTGTTTCTTCCACTAGTTGCATGCAACCCGGACTCCGGTGGTTCATGCTCAGTATACCTTGCGAGTGTGCTTCTGCAAAGTATTCAGAAAGTTTGTTCTCAACTTTAGATGGGCCGGGGTAGAAGCTGATCATGAAGCCTCCTTTCTGATCAAATGTTCAATGGCAAGTCTGTAACCATCAAGGCCAAGGCCAGTGATAACACCAGCGCAGTTTTTACCTGTTAGTGAAATATGTCGATATTCTTCTCGCTTATAAATATTGCTGATATGAACTTCAATAACAGGTGTTTCTATTGCGGCTATAGCATCGGCAATTGCTACAGATGTATGTGTGTATGCGCCACCGTTTAATACAATGCCATTATAACTAAAACCCACTTCCTGAATTTTATTTATGAGCTCACCTTCTACGTTGCTTTGATAATACTCAATAGTCGTTTGAGAAAACTCTGCTTTCAACTCTTTTAAGAAGTCTTCAAAAGAGGTAGCCCCATAAATTTCGGGCTCTCTTTTGCCTAGCAAGTTTAAATTTGGACCGTTAATGATTAAAATCTTCATCTTATTGTTAAAACTACAATATTCTTACTTTACAGCATTCGTTTCAGATATTTTTCATGAATTCAATTGAAAAGCATTAATTTCAATCCTCATGAGTTGGGCTGCGCAAATCAAACTTTTCAAGAATTATCTTAGATTGGAACGATCACTTTCGCCAAACTCCATTGAGGCCTATGTTAGGGATATTGAAAAACTAGCTCAATACTTTGATATTTCTGGTGAGCAGATAGACCCGCTCAAAGTAACAGGCAATCAACTTCAGGGTTTTTTGGCTTACGTGAATGAGTTGGGGTTATCAGCGCATTCGCAGGCAAGAATACTATCAGGAATAAAGGCATTCTATAAATACCTGATCTTTGAAGATTTGATGGATAATGATCCTACGGCATTGATTGAAGGCCCTAAGCTTGGTAGAAAGCTACCGGATACCTTAGACTTTAGTGAGATTGAAAAGTTGTTTGAAGCAATAGATCATTCAACACCCGAAGGCCAGCGAAATAGGGCAATGTTAGAAGTTTTGTATAGCTCCGGGCTTCGGGTTTCAGAACTCATAGATTTAAGATTAACCAATATTTTAGAAGACATTGGCTTCTTAAGGGTAATTGGGAAAGGAGACAAGGAGCGCTTGGTACCCATTGGAAAAGATGCCCTTAAATATTTGAACATCTACAGAAGAGAAGTGCGAGTACATGTTCCAATTCAGTCCGGACAGGAGAATTTTGCTTTTTTAAATAGGAGAGGTAAGAAATTGACTAGGGTGATGATTTTCACCATCATTAAAAATCTGGCAAAAGCAGCTGGCATTAAAAAGAACATTAGTCCGCATACATTTAGGCATTCATTTGCCACACATCTTATTGAAGGCGGTGCTGACTTAAGGGCAGTGCAAGAAATGTTAGGCCACGAGTCCATCACAACCACAGAAATTTACACCCATCTGGATCGTGATTACTTAAAGCAGGTAATTCAGGAATTTCACCCTCGGAGTTAACGACCTTAACTTCAAAAGGCTAAATTTGCGCCAAATTAATCTAAGTCCGTTTCTGTGTATAAAGCTTTAATTCGCCCAATATTATTCCTTTTTGATCCGGAAAAGGTGCATCACTTCACTTTTTCGATGATCAAATTTTTGTCGTTTATTCCAGGGATGAGCAGTCTGTGGAAGTTCATGTATCAATCAAAGGATGAAAAATTAGAGCGAGAATATTTTGGACTTAAATTTCCTAACCCGGTTGGTTTAGCCGCAGGTTTTGATAAAGATGCGAAGTTAATTGATCAGCTGGCTTGCTTTGGTTTTGGGTTTATTGAAATAGGAACACTTACACCTAAGGGACAGCCCGGGAATGACAAGCCAAGGTTATTTAGGCTAAAAAAAGATCAAGCTATTATCAACAGAATGGGCTTTAATAATCAAGGGGTTGAAGCTGCGGTAAAAAGATTAAAAAGTAGAAACTCATCTATTTTGGTTGGAGGAAACATTGGTAAAAATAAAGTAACTCCAAATGAAGAAGCCTTCAGGGATTATGAAATTACATTCAATGAGCTGTTTGATCACGTAGATTATTTTGTGGTGAATGTTAGTTCACCTAATACGCCAAATCTTAGAGCTTTACAGGATAAAGGGCCTTTAACTGAAATACTTTCCAAACTTCAGGCCTTGAATAATGAACGCGCTATAAGGAAGCCTCTATTGTTGAAAATTGCCCCTGATTTAACGGACGAGCAGTTGCAAGATATTGTTGATATTGCCAAAGAAGTAAAGCTAGATGGTTTGATTGCTACAAATACGACCATCTCCAGAGAGGGGCTCATCACTTCAACAGAAGAAGTAGCCGCAATAGGTGCAGGTGGGGTAAGTGGTAAACCGGTGAAAGAAAAATCTACTGAAGTAATTAAATATTTAAGAAAAAATCTTGGGCCGGAATTTCCAATAATAGGTGTTGGTGGTATCATGTCGGCAGAAGATGCCATTGAAAAACTCAATGCTGGCGCTTCACTTGTGCAGGTTTATACCGGGTTTATCTACGAAGGCCCCAAATTAATTAAGGATATTAATAGGACTATTCTTAAATGACAACGGTATTAAAAAGCATATTTATAATTGCTGTCCTTTATAGTTCCTCCTGTTCTCAGCCAGTTGATGAAAATCTTACTGCATTATTAGCTAATCGAGTTAAAGAATGGGAGATACCCGGTGCGGGGGTCTCAATTATCTCAAAAGATAGTGTACTTGATTTTGCTGTTTCTGGTGTGAGGATATGGAACAGTTCTACATCTATACAAACTGATGATGCCTTTCATTTGGGTTCTTGTACAAAATCAATGACAGCTGCATTGGCAGGAAGTCTTGTTGATGAGGGTAAAATCTCTTATAAAACAAAACTCATTGAAGTCTTTCCAGATTTAGTTGATAGTATTCATGCTGATTATCATTTTGTTACACTCATTGAGTTATTATCTCATACCTCTGGTATTGCAGCCAATGCTTCAGATTGGTGGGCGTATGAAGAATTGGAGATCAGAGAGAGAAGGCTCGCCTTATTAAAGGAAAACTTATTAAATACAAGCCCACACAAGAAAGGTCAATTTATCTATTCCAATCTTGGCTTTATGGTAGCAGCATGTATGCTTGAAAGAGTCACAGGTAATTCATGGGAAGAGCTTATCAGAATTTATATTTTTAATAAATTGGACATGTTTTCGGCTGGTTTTGGGCCTGTAATAAATAAAGGAGATTACAATGCACCAACTGGTCATATCAGAAAAAATGGCTCATGGAGACCTTCATATGGAGACAATGCCGAAGCTTTAGGGCCTGCTGGACGAGTGCATGCTAATTTAATTGATTGGTCAAAATTTATTCAGGAACACTTGAAACTACCCAATGAAAGTAAATTAAGTGCCTCTTATTTACATCAAATACAATCAAGTTCTAATTCTTACAAACTTGGATGGAGAATTGTAGAAAGAAAATGGGGTGGAGAAAGGGTGTATACCCATAATGGAAGCAATACCATGTGGTATAGCGTAGTGTGGTTAGCCCCTGAAATTAATAGAGCCTATCTTGTTACTACAAATTCCATGGAATCAGGTATACCCAAATTGATGGACAAACTGATCGTTGATCTACTGAAGTATGATGGGAGATTATAATTTAACTTCATTTTCATAAAATTATATATTATCAGAACACGATTTCATAATATTCAATAGCTTTGTATTTTTGACAGAATGGCCAAAAACACCTACAAATCCAACACTTTCAAGGAATCAAAAAAAGAGAAAGGCTCAAGGCTAAAACTGAATCTAGCATTCATTAAAGATAAAAGATTTCAGCTAGCCGTTGGCTTTTTCTTAATGATCAGTGCCTTCTATCTTTTTGTTGCTTTTATTTCTTATTTATTTACAGGTAAGGCAGATCAAAGTGTTGTGGAGGCCATTAAAGAAACGGGTGTTATACAATCTGGAAGAGAGGCTGAAAACTGGCTGGGGCTGTATGGTGCCATCATCTCGCATAATTTCATTTTTAGGTGGTTTGGTTTGGCTGCATTCTTCACACCACCATTGCTGTTTATCATGGGCCATAAGATTGTTTTTAAAAGAGAGATTATCTCCGTTAAATCAACGTTAACCTTTTGCTTGTTTTTCACTATTTGGCTAAGCCTTTTATTGGGTTACTCCGTTTATAATTCTGAGGGAGTTTCTGAATGGGGATTTTTGAGTGGAGGCATAGGTTACGAATTAGCTATAGTTTTCGAAGGGTTAATTGGGTGGGGAACGTTACTGTTCTTAATCTTCACTTTTTTAGTATTCGTTATCTATTTTTTCAATGTCACTACTCTCATTGGTTTGCAGAGTAAAACCGTGGTAGATGGTGATGAAATTGTAGCTGACAAAGAACAAGAGGATGATGGCGACTTACTTGAGGACGATGAGGAAAGTGAGGAGAATGAAGATGAAAGTGAATCCTGGGTAGTAAAAAACAAAGAGGAAAAAGTTGAAGAGCCAGAACAAGAAAAGGAAGATGAGCAGGAAAACGAGGTAGTTTTTGAAGCACCTAAGCCAACAAATACTACAAAGAAGAAGGAAGAGCCGAATCTTGAATTGGATGTAGAGTTACCGGAAAAAGAAGAGCCACAGCCTGCGTTTGAAGTAGAAGAGGAAAAGAATGAAGAGAAAACGGCAGATTCACAGGAGAACTATGACCCTACTTTAGATCTCGGCTCATATAAATATCCGACTCTCGAATTACTTGACGATCACGATAACAGCAAAGCTCAGGTAACTAAGGAGGAGCTTGAAGCCAATAAGGATAAGATTATCGAAACACTTGTCAATTTTAAAATTGGCATTAATAGTATTAAAGCAACCATTGGCCCCACTGTAACACTTTATGAAATTGTTCCGGAAGCTGGTATTAAGATCTCCAAAATCAAAAACCTGGAAGACGATATTGCCTTGAGCCTTGCAGCACTTGGTATTCGTATTATTGCTCCCATTCCGGGTAAAGGAACCATTGGTATTGAAGTGCCAAATAAAAATAGCGAGATGGTGGGCATCCGCTCGGTGCTTTCTACCGAAAAGTTTATGAAGAGCGATAAGGAACTACCTGTTGCGCTTGGTAAAACCATTTCTAACGAAGTGCATGTTATCGACTTAGCCAAAATGCCTCACATATTAATGGCAGGAGCTACTGGTCAGGGTAAATCTGTTGGGTTAAATGTGCTATTAACTTCATTGCTTTATAAAAAGCACCCATCTCAACTGAAGTTTGTTTTGGTTGATCCTAAGAAAGTGGAATTGACACTCTTCAACAAAATAGAACGCCACTTTTTAGCTATGTTGCCTGATGGCGAAGAGGCCATTATCACGGATACTAAAAAAGTAATCAATACATTAAATTCTTTATGTATTGAAATGGATAACCGCTACGATTTACTAAAAGAGGCAGGCGCAAGAAATCTGAAAGAGTATAATGCCAAATTTATTAAGCGCAGACTAAATCCAGAAAAAGGACATAGATTCTTACCGTACATCGTATTGGTAATTGATGAGTTAGCCGATTTGATGATGACAGCCGGTAAGGAAGTTGAGACGCCTATCGCCAGATTGGCACAGTTAGCAAGGGCCATTGGTATTCATCTGGTGGTTGCTACTCAAAGACCTTCGGTAAACGTTATTACAGGTATTATCAAGGCTAATTTCCCGGCTAGGTTATCATTTAGAGTAACTTCAAAAATCGATTCAAGAACCATTCTTGATACAGGTGGTGCAGATCAGTTGATAGGTATGGGTGATATGCTTTTATCACAAGGGTCGGATCTGATTCGCATCCAATGCGCTTTTGTTGATACGGAGGAAGTGGACAGAATATGTGAATATATTGGAAACCAGCGTGGTTACGAATCGGCCTATATGCTGCCCGAATATGTAGGAGAAGGCGATAGCACGGGTGTTGGCGAAGTGGATTTATCGGATCGTGATGCGATGTTTGATGATGCCGCCCGTGTAATAGTTATGCATCAACAGGGTAGTACCTCATTAATTCAGCGTAAATTAAAGCTTGGATATAATAGAGCTGGCAGAATTATTGATCAGTTAGAAGCAGCGGGAATCGTTGGTCCGTTTGAAGGAAGTAAGGCAAGAGAAGTTTTAATTCCTGATGAATATAGTTTGGAACAATTATTGAACAGCTTGAACGAATAGAAATCAGAAATAGAGTAAATCAGAAATTGAAATGAAAAAGATATTATTAGCGGTAGTATTTGGAGTGTTTGCCACCGCAAGCATGGCTCAGTACGATGAAAATGCATTGGCAGTGTTGGATGCCATGAGTGCCAAATACAAAAAAATACCAGCTTACAGTGCCAATATTACTTCCAGTCTCATCAACGAAACTGAAGGGTTGAATGAAAAATTCAGCGGTAAAATAGCGGTGAAAGGCGAGATGTACAAGCTCGAATTAGAGGAGCAGTTAGTTATTAATAATGGAACTACAGTCTGGACCTACTTGCCGGATGTAAATGAAGTAAATATTGATAACTATAATCCAGAAGATGACGAGATGTCTCCATCGAAAATATATGATGCCTACAAGAATGGGTATAAGTATGTTTTATTAGGAGAGCAAAATGTAAATGGAGTACTATGCTCAGAAATTGATCTTATTCCTAACGATAGAGATGCTCAGTTTTTTAAGATTAAGTTATTTATCGCAAAGAGCGACAATAGCTTAAAAAGCTGGACAATGTTTGATAAGTCAGGGAATAAATACAAATACTCTATCAAAGACTTTAAGCAACTAAATAATGCCAAAGATTCAGATTTTACATTTAATGCAGCTGATTTTCCGGGCGTTGATATCATCGATTTGAGATAATTACAATTAATTATACGATATATGAGGCCACTAATTAGTGGCCTTTTTTATTTTTACATTTATGAATAAGGCTGAACTCGTTGCTCAAATAAAGAAGAAGGAGTCTTACCTCTGCGTAGGTCTGGATACCGATATCAATAAAATCCCTGCGCATTTAAGAGATTCAGACGATCCGATTTTCGAGTTCAACAAGCAAATTATTGATGCTACTCATCAATATTGTGTGGCCTATAAGCCTAACATTGCCTTTTATGAAGCATTAGGCACAAAAGGTTGGGAAAGCCTTCAGAGAACACTCGATTACATTCCCAAAGATATTTTCACCATAGCCGATGCTAAAAGAGGCGACATAGGGAATACCTCAAAGCTTTATGCTAAGGCATTTTTCGAAACCATGAATTTCGATTCTATTACCGTTGCGCCTTACATGGGTGTGGATTCAGTGACCCCTTTTCTCGAGTTTCATGATAAGTGGGTGATACTTTTGGCGCATACATCAAATCCTGGAAGTCATGATTTTCAGTTAATCGAGAATGGTGAAGAAAAGGCACTTTATGAAACTGTGATTGAAAAAAGCAGACAGTGGGCAACAGCAGAACATTTGATGTTTGTAGTAGGTGCCACACAAGCAGAAAGAATTGGCCATATTCGTTCATTGGCACCAGACAATTTCTTTCTAGTGCCCGGTGTTGGAGCACAGGGTGGCGATTTAGAAGCTGTGAGTAAAGAAGGAATGAATAACGAATGTGGATTACTTGTAAATAGTTCTCGAGGAATTATTTATGCAGGTTCTGATGAAGATTTTGCGCGGGCTGCAGGCATGGCAGCATCAAACCTTCAAGCGGAAATGAAAGGCTACCTTGAAAAATATATGTAAATGCAAGAGGCTTTTTTGCACTACGTTTGGAAGCATCAATATTTTGATAAGTCGGCACTAGCAACAAGTGACGGACAAAACTTAATAATATTTACAACTGGCTTTCATAATTCAGATGCAGGACCCGATTTTAAAGAAGCCAGAATTAAGATAGACGATATTGAGTGGTCAGGTAGTGTAGAGCTACATGTAAAATCTTCGAATTGGTATGATCATGAACATCAAAATGATGTCGCTTATGAAGATGTAATTCTTCATGTAGTCTGGGAGAATGATAAAGAGGTTCAAAGAAAAGATGGTTCTGTTATTCCAGTTGTAGAGTTAAAATCAAAAGTAGATTTAAATCTTGTTACCAGGTACAAGTCGTTAATTCAAAGTAATGGAATAGGAATACCTTGTGAAGATTCTTTTGCGAATGTAGAAGAGATTACAAAATTCTCAATGCTCGATAAACTGCTTGTCGAACGATTGAAATTAAAATCGAGTGAAATACTTTCAATATTAAAATCAACGAATGGCGACTGGGAAGAGACGGCTTATCGCTGTTTATTTCAATCCTTTGGTTTAAAAGTTAATAAAGAACCTTTTGGCAATCTTGCTAAGGAATTACCTTTCCGATTGATCAAAAAACACAATCAATCCATTGAAGATATTGAGGCCCTACTTTTTGGTACGGCAGGTTTTTTAAATGAGGCCAGTGATGATTTATATTTCAAGGAGTTAAAAACACGATTCAACTTCCTTTCCAACAAATATCAATTAGATCCATCTTTAAATACTGCCCACTGGAAGTTTTTAAGATTGAGGCCTGCTAACTTTCCAACCATTAGACTTGGTCAATTGGCAGCCATATTGAAGGATACTCAATCTATATTTCAAGAATTTATTAATACTTCTGATATTGAACAATTGGTAAAGTGGCTGCGTACTACTCCAGGAGTATATTGGCAATCTCATTACCATTTCAACAAGAAATCAAAAACAAAGAATAGTGGTATTGGTAAGAGCACTTTTGACTTAATTGTAATTAATACCATAGCTCCATTACTAGTTGCTTATGGTCAAACAGTCGATGATTATCATTTCACCGAGAGAGCCGTTACTCTTTTAGAAGAGCTAAAGCCAGAAAGTAATAGGTTAACGAAAGTCTACAGTGATTTAGGATTGAAACCAAAAAACGCTGCCGATTCACAAGGTATGATTCAGTTGTATAATCACTACTGCACCAAAAGAAAATGTTTAAGTTGTAGTATTGGTCATTCAATATTAGCCGAAGCTTAATGATACTCTTCATTCACATTCTCAATATTTTATGCCTGGCTGGAATTAGTGTGTTACTGGTTCAAAGGAGTTCAAGGTTTAAAATATATGCTACCCTTGGCTTACTAGTAAAGTTTGTGTGCGGTATTCTATTGGGTTGGCTCTATATGCATTATTATGGTTATGGAGATACATTGGCATATTATAAAGAAGGTACTCAGCTAGCAGAATTGGCAATTACATCACCAATTAATTATCTCGAATACCTATTTACCTCATCGAGTGCGCTTTTTAAAACACAATTTGTTTATGAACCACGCGCTTTGTTTTTCACTAAAATCACGAGTGTATTTTGTCTAGTTTCAGCCAATAATTATTGGATTGTAGCGTCATATTTTTCACTGTTGTCTTTCTCGGGAGCTTGGCTTTTTGCTAAGTCGCTAATTAAACATTATCCTTCGCAGAAATTAGCCATCATTCTTTCATTGTTTCTTATTCCATCCGCAGTGTTTTGGTCATCAGGCATTATAAAAGAGAGCTTAACCTTTTTCTTAATTTGTGTGCTATCTAATTATATTTTTAATTGGGTAGTTGATCGAAAGTATCAATTCAAAGATGTAGTGTTATTCATCTTCTGTTTTATCCTGCTATGGAAAATAAAATACTATTATGCGGGAGTCTACATTTCCGTTTCATTGACACTTGTACTCACCGTTTATATATTACAAATAAAGGAAAGTATAGCTAATAGTCGTATTCTACTGTTGGCCACCTACCTTACTTTATTCACAGCTATTGTATTGATTGTTACACTTTTCCATCCAAACCTGGGCATAAATGAAATACACGGAGTAATTCTGAAAAATTATAATGCCTATGCCGCTAAATCTAGTCCAGGTAATTATATAGTTTTTAATGAATTGAGTAACATTAGCGGCCTTGTTTTGTCAGCGCCTAAGGCCTTACTTTCAGGTCTATATCGTCCTTTTATTTGGGAGGCACAATCAAGCCTTTTGTTATTTCAAAGCATTGAATGTCTGTTACTGCTATTATTAACTATATCTCGATTAATATATATTCCTAAGAAAGCGGCTATCACTGAATTTTTGTTGATGGCATCATGTCTCATGTTTGTTTTCATTACGGTAACATTTTTGGCTTTTTCTGCTCCGAACTTCGGTACACTTTCGAGATATAAGTCGACTTTGCTTCCATTTTTGTGTTTCATATTACTTTTCAATCACCCGCTTTTAGAGAAACTCAAATTCAATAGTCTTTGGCAGAGGAGTGTTAAACATTAGCTTTGCAGAAAAAAGAATTAGCTCATGGAAAATCCGGTAATCATATTTGGCGCAAATGAATTAGGAAAGGCAGCAATGGCTGTACTTGAAAGTAATGGAGTGGTTATTTATGGTTTCCTGGATGATGATGAAAAGCTACACAACCAAACTATAAATGAGGTGGCTATTCTTGGCGCAACTGATGATGACGGCTTTCTGAAATTTATAGGTCAGAAGTGTGAAGCATTTGTAGCATTCGATAATAATAAGGTGAGAAAGGCAACGGTGGAGATGTTGAATAAGCGCAGAAAAGTAATGCCCATGAATGCGATTCATCAAAAGGCATATGTAGAAGAATCTGTGCATATCGAGCATGGCAACTTCATTAATGCAGGTGTGATTATCGCGGCCAATGCCAAAGTGGGTAGTCATTGTATAATACATAGCAATGCTACTATAGATTATTCCTCAGAGCTGGGCGACTTAGTTCAGGTGGGTGCTGGAAGCATTATTAATGCAGAAGTAAAAATTGAAGATGAGGCTTTTATTGGTTCTGGTGTAACGATTGTTTCTGGGGTGAAGATTGGAAAAGGAGCTAGAGTAGGAGCAGGTTCAGTAGTTATAGCTGATGTTCCTGCAGGTAAAACAGTTTTTGGAAATCCTGCGGCAGAAGTAAAAAGTTAATTTTATTCTTAATTAACATACATTCCATTTCAATTTGATTCATAAATACCTATCTTATCGCACTTAATTGGTGCTATGGGTAAAATTCCAGAATCAGAACTGATTCTAAATAAAGATGGTAGTGTTTATCATTTAAACTTAAAACCATCTCATATTTCAGATACTATTCTCACCGTTGGTGACCCCAGTCGTGTGTACATGATCAGTCAATATTTTGATGATGTTGATTTTGAAATGAACAGGCGCGAATTCATTACGCACGTAGGTAAATACAAGGGCAAGAAGATTACCGTTATGAGTACCGGCATGGGCACCGATAATGTTGAGATATTTATGACAGAGCTTGATGCCTTGGTTAATATCGATCTGAAAAAACGTGAGCCCAAGCAACGAAAGAAAAAATTAAAAATCATACGAATCGGAACATCAGGAGCCATGCAGGAAGATATTCCTCTTGGCACCCATTTAGTGTCTGATTATGCAGTAGGCCTGGATACGCTCATGTGTTTTTATAATCTGCCTCAGGATAAATTTGAAATGGAGATTGCATCTGAACTAAAGGAACAGACAAAACTACCATTTACCCCCTATGTGGTGAGGGGGTCCGAAACATTGAGAGAGCAAATTGGTGAAAATATGGTGGTGGGAAATACGGTAACTTGCCCGGGGTTTTATGCTCCACAAGGCCGAGAACTGCGCTTGCCCCTAAAAAATAAAACACTTTTAGAAACACTCAACTACTACCATAAAAATGGTTTTTGGCTTACGAATTTTGAAATGGAGACGGCCGGTTATTATGCACTGGGAAGAATGTTAGGCCATGAAGTGTTAAGTGTGAATGCCATTATTGCTAATCGCATCAAAAATAAATTCTCCAAGAACCCCAATAAAATTATAGACTCGTTGATCAGAAAAGTGCTGGATAGAATTTAAGAAGCCTTCTGATTTTTCATATCTCTAATCTGCGTTCTGGCTATAGAAGGATCGTAATTATTATAAAAACCACTTAGAATTCTGTGAGCAATATGGGAGATAATTAGCTCCTCATCGCTTTTTCCTTTCTTACCTACCCAAAATACTCTTCTAGGGTGTTTTTTCATATCTTCTACATATTCCCGAGCTCGCTCGTATTGCTCATCACTGTAAGTGAGCACAAATGTGGTCTCAACAGTTTCCATAATAAAACAGTTAGTTACACCACAGCTAAGACAATACCTATGCCAAATAAATAGGCTCTAATTGACTGATTTGAGCCTATTTTCAAATTGGGGGATGAACGTATTCGGTCAATTATGTTCGTTAGCGGAATAGGCAGCACAAAGCTTAATTTATTATAACTTTGCACACCACAGGGTTAGGTATGAAGGAATTCGAAATGCATACGATGCCAAACGGCATCCGGTTATTACACAAACAAGTTACATCTACAAAGATTGCCCATTGTGGCTTTATGCTCGATATTGGCAGCAGGGATGAAAATGAGACAAATCAGGGCATAGCTCACTTCTGGGAGCACATGGCCTTTAAAGGAACTACCAAAAGAAAGGCATTTCATATTCTCAATCGTATAGATTCTGTAGGTGGCGAACTCAACGCATATACGACAAAAGAGAAAATAGCCTTTTATGCATCTACGTTAGATAGTTATTTCGATAAGGCTTTTGAATTACTGACAGACATCACTTTTGATTCAATTTTCCCTGAAAAGCAGATAGAAAAAGAGCGAAATGTGATATTGGAAGAAATGGCCATGTATTACGATGCACCTGATGATGCTATTCAGGATGAATTTGATAAAGTGATTTTTGCAGACCATCCCCTAGGCATGAATATTCTAGGCACTCAGGAAAGTGTTCGATCTTTCAGCCGAAATGATTTTAAGCAGTTTATCAAAGAACATATTAATACTGAGAAGCTTGTCTTTTGCTCGGTAGGAAATATGCCTTTTAAAAAGGTTATTAAACAAGCAGAAAAGTATCTAAGCCATATACCTACATACAATGCTAAAAAGGAGCGGCTGCCATTTTATAATTATCAGCCTAATTTGGTAAAGATTAACCGGAATATAACGCAATCGCATTGTGCTATTGGGCGCGATGCTTATCCAATAGGGTCGGAGAATAGGTTGCCATTTTTTATGCTCACGAATATTCTTGGTGGTCCTGGCATGAATTCCAGACTTAATCTGGCACTTCGGGAAAAATATGGCTTCGTTTATTCCATTGATGCTGTGTATCAGTCATATACCGATACAGGTTTGTTCGGAATATTTTTTGGTACTGAGCCAAAGCAACTCAATAGAAGTATAGATCTGGTCAATAAAGAATTGAAAAAACTAAGGGAAAAGCCTTTAGGAACATTGCAACTTCATACAGCCAAAGAACAATTGATGGGCCAACTGGCCATGGCCGAAGAAAATAATACGAGCTTCATGCTCATGATGGGCAAGAGCATTCTTGACCTTAATAGAATCGATAGTTTGGATGATATTTTTAAAAAGATAAAAAGTGTTTCTGCGTCTGATCTTCAAGATATGGCGAATGAAATGTTCCAACAAAAAGACCTAAGTACACTCACTTTTACACCTAACTAATATGGATTTCATAGATAGTAAGATTCAAAAGTATTCTGAAGATCATACAGATAAAGAGTCAGATATTCTCAAAGAACTCAACCGAGAAACACACCTTAAAATCTTAAAACCAAGAATGCTTTCAGGGCATTTGCAAGGCCGTGCACTTAGCATGTTTTCTAAAATGATTGCTCCCAAATATATTCTGGAAATAGGCACTTATACAGGCTATTCAGCGATATGTATGGCGGAAGGGCTACAGGCGGACGGTAAGTTAATCACTATTGATATAAATGAAGAGTTGGAATCAATCGTCTCGAAATACGTTAAAAAAGCGGGATATGAAGATCGAATTATTCAAAAGTTTGGTAACGCACTAGACATACTACCCGAATTAGATTTTGCCTGGGACTTAGTATTTATTGACGCTGATAAGGATAATTATGCTAATTATTATGATCTTGTGATCGATAAGGTGAATGTAGGAGGTTATATCATTGCGGACAACGTATTGTGGAGTGGGAAAGTAGTAGAAGAGGTGAAGAGTAATGATAAAGACACACAGGCATTAATAGAATTTAATAAGAAGGTACATACAGATAATAGAGTAGAAAACATACTTTTACCTATTCGTGATGGCTTGATGATTTTAAGAAAAAAATGAGAATACTTTTTTTGAGCTGCCTTTTATTGGCTGGCTACTATTCTAATGCGCAACAGAAACGAGTTCCTTCCAGAATGGAATTCGCTGGCATCAAATTAAGGATTATGGATGATGCCAGAGAGGAAATTCAAAAAGATGTTGATGCACTAACTGCCAGCCCTAAATACTTTGAAATTAAAGCTGAAAGGGCAAGAACCTACTTTCCAATAATAGAGCGCATTTTTAGAGAAGAAGGCCTGCCTGATGATTTTAAATATTTATGTCTCCAGGAAAGCGCACTAATTTCAGATGCAGTTTCCAGCTCTAATGCCGTTGGCTATTGGCAATTCAAAGATTTTACTGCAGTTGAAGTAGGCATGCGTGTAGATAAGTATGTTGACGAAAGAAAAAACATTGTGGCCTCTACTCGCGGAGCAGCAAAATATATGCATAACAATAACCAGTTTTTTGATAACTGGCTTCACGCGTTACAGGCATATCAGATGGGTGCAGGCGGTGCTATGAAAGTACTTAAGGGTCAAGAAGGTGCTAAATCTATGACTATCGATAAAAAGACATACTGGTACGTAAAAAAATATTTGGCTCATAAAATAGCTTTTGAAGGCTCAACCGATCAGAAGGGCGAAATTGTAATAAGCGAGTATTATGACGGTGCCGGTAAATCCTTAAAGGAGATAGCCAATGAAACAGGATTGGATGTAGAGGAAGTAGAAAAATATAACAAATGGCTTTCTAAGGGCAAGATACCTGACGATAAGCCCTATGCTGTGATCCTTCCAAAAGCTGGATTGGATACATCTGCACCAGTGTTGGCTGCTGAAAAACCAAAAAAACAAGTGGAGCAAAAGCAGGTTGAATATACATTTGATGAGCCAGGCGAGTTTCCACGGATAGAAGATGATATTGAGGCTAGAGCGGGAAAAATTGTGGAAATCAATGGCCTTCCTGGAATCGTGGCTGGCATGAATGACAAGATTCCTGAATTAGCCAAGAAGGCTGATATTTCATTAAGTAAGTTTTTAAAGTACAACGATTTGGGAATTGATGGAAAGTTAATTCCGGGGCAAGTGTACTACATGAAGAAGAAGAGAGGTAAGGCAAAAGCGTACTATCATGTATTACAGCCTGATGAAACACTTTGGTCGGTGTCACAAAAATTCGGGATTAAATTAAAGAAGCTTAAAGTAAAAAATCGTATTAAAGATGATACGAAAATAACTCCAGGCAGAGTATTGTGGCTGCGTTTTATCAGGCCTGCTAAAATTCCTATTGAATATCGTGAAGTGGAAGAACCAGTGAAAGTAGAGTTGGAGCAGCCGATTGTCATAGAAAAACCAAAAGAAAAAGTAGTAGCTAAAGAAATTGTAGCTGATGAGGTTTCCATAGATTCTGTAAAAACTTCACAAACAGACACTGTTCAGGTAGAGTTGGAAAATATTGAAGTAGACTCAACTGCAGCGGAGGAAGAGACTGTGGTAAATTTAAAGGATGAAGAAATTGATGCAAAAGAGGAAAAATCGGAACAGGGTTTTTTAAAAATACATGAGGTGCAATTGGGACAAACCTATTACGCCATCTCAAAAATTTATGATGTTTCTGTATTTGAAATATTGGATTGGAATAACCTGACAATCTCAGATAAATTGAGTGTTGGCCAAAAGGTAATTGTCTATGTAAGAGACGAGCCCGTTGAAAAAAATGAGAGTGCAACTCCTGCAAATGAATCATCAGACTCAACAACCAAATTTATCGAGCATGAGGTGAAGGAGGGAGATACATTATATAAGATAGCCAGGATGTACAATGTTAGTGTTCAGGATATAATGAGGTGGAATAGCAAGGAAGACTTTAACATTGGGTACGGAGAAAAATTAAAAATTCAAGTAGCAGAAACTGAAAACTAGAACTATCGAAAGATTAATTGATAGTAAAATGCTAATTTTTGCTATCCGTAGATAAAACTTGCGGATATATCTTTTGAACATTAAAAAAAAAGTTATTAATTGTGGGGAACTACAATCAAATTTTAAAGAAGTTTGAAGTTAACTTGGTCAATCAGACCTTATATTAGTAGAACATAAATAAATAAAACGTTGACGAATTCTAAGCCGATAGATTTAGTGATGCTAGTTGATGATAATGACACAGACAATTTCATCAGTAAGAGGATCATTGAAATAACAAAGTTTGCAAATAGGGTAGAAGTTAAGAATTCAGGAAAAAGCGCCCTTGATTACCTTCGAGAAAATCAGGATAAAATTGAAGACCTTCCTAATCTGATTTTTTTGGACATTAATATGCCAATTGTAGATGGTTTTGTGTTCTTATACGAGTTTGAAAAGTTCAACGACACTATTAAAGATAAGTGCAAAGTTATTATCCTGTCCAGTTCTGATAATAAGCGTGATATTGATAAGATTGTCAATAACAATCATGTAATCAAATTTATCACTAAACCACTCACAGAAACAGCCTTAGAAGAAGTTAAGGTGAACAATTTATAGTATTTTTGGTTCATTATTTAGTTTAATTCATTGAACATAAATTATGAATATAATTAAAAGTACTATTCAATTACTTACTGTCTTTTTATTCGTAGGGATAAGTGCAAATATTTATGCACAAGATCAGGAACCAGCTCCTATTTCCAGAGACTCAGCCTGGACAACCGGAGGTAATGCAGGGTTTTTCTTTCAACAAGTAGGTGTAGACAACTGGGCTGGTGGAGGTGAAAATGCCGTAGCCTATGGCTCAGAAGTGAATTTGTTTGCCAACAAAAGAAGAAGAAGCCATACATGGTTTAATTCTCTTCAAGCAGGTTATGGCTTGGTAAAAATTGGCGATTCTGGATCAAGAAAAAACAACGATGTATTGATTGTAACAAGCCAGTATGGCCGCTATTTATCTAAAAATTGGCAATTATCCGGTGGTATAGATTTTAGAACTCAATTTGATGATGGTTTTAATTATGCTGGTGCGGCAGACGGAACAGATACATTAATATCCACATTTATGGCGCCTGGTTATCTCTCACCATACATAGGCGCTTCCTATAAGCCTAATGATGCTTTTTCCGCAACTATTTCTCCTTTAATGAATAAAATCACTTTTGTATTAGATGATGATTTAGCGGATGTTGGAGCGTATGGTGTTGAGCCGGGCGATAATATTAGATCACAGGCTGGGTGGAGTGTGAGTTCTCTTTTTCAAAAAGAGATAATGAAAAATGTAAATCTTAAATCCAGTTTATTACTATTTGCTGCCTATGAAGAGCCGGAACATATCGATGTAAATTTCGACCTGTTTCTAAACTTCAAAGTGAACGAGTTTATCACAACTAATTTTGCTTTGCAGGCTATTTACGATCATGATGTAGATATCGAAGATGACGATGGTAATGTTGGCCCCCGATTGCAGCTTCGAAATGTTTTGAATATTGGAGTTACATTTAATTTCGGAGAAAAACCGAAAGAAGAGTAGCACTTACTAATAATTATAATCCCTACAAAGGAGGGATCTTACTTAGATATTTTAACTAATTAACTTAGTAAGATGCTTTGTTCCTCAGCATGATATTATTTTTTCTATTCTAAAAATCGGGATCTAATCCAAGCCTATTCTTAAGCTCTTTGAGGATAGGTTTTTTTTCCGCCATAAAGTCAAACTTTTCGCCATTGGTATACGGCACTTTCGATTGTTCTTCCTCTTTTAATTCAGTTTCTAACTTAATATGTCTGTTATTAAGTTTCGATTTAAGATAAGTTATAAGGTCTGATCTAAACTTATCGAGAATTACCAATTTAACCGAGTTGGTAAAAGTAATTATGATTGTATACTCATTCTCCAGCCTTACTTGTTGCTTAAGTACTGCATATTCAGAATCTCTGCCTTCTGCTTTTGCTTTTTCGGCAAACTCGTTCCAAATGGTGAGTAACGCTTCTTCGGTAAATTTTTCTTCACCATAAAGCTCATCGTCATCAGTTGTATTCGCTTTTTTCTCTTCTTCCTCAGCTTTAGCTTCTTCTAAAATGTTGCTGAGCTTTGGTATTTTGGTGGTTGACTTAAGCTTTTGAGAGTTGATCTTAACTTCAGATTTAGCCTTCTGAGCCACAGGAGTGTCATTAGAATCGGTTTCTAATTGTTCTTCTTCACTTACTTTGGTTGGCTGTGGTGCTTCTGTTTCTTCAGATGACTTATTGTGAGAAATTGCAGGTGCTGCTGATGTCTTAGCTAGACTTTTTTTTTTACTTCATCAGCCGATGAACTGGACATGCTAACAGCGGCATTTATGTGCGCAAGTTTCATCAGAGCGAGCTCAACATGTAATCGTTGGTTTTTGGCTCCTTTATAACTCAAATCGCACTTATTGGCAATATTTAATGCTGAAAGTAAAAATGATAAAGATGATTTGTTGGCTTGCTCAGCATATTTAGCTTTGGCAGCATCAGGCACTTCCATCAATTGAATGGTAGTATTGTCTTTGCTCACCATCAAATTTCTTAAATGCTCGCTAAGACCTACAATAAAATTATGGCCGTCAAAGCCTTGTTTTAAAATCTCATCAAATGTGAGCAGGGCTGCTGACATATCTTCACTAAGAAGATGATCAACCATTTTAAAGTAGTACTCATAATCTAGTATGTGTAAATTACTTATAGTTGATTGGTATGTAACGTTTCTATCTGATGAGAACGTAACAATTAGATCAAAAATGGAAAGTGCATCTCGCAAAGCACCATCGGCTTTTTGTGAGATTAAATGAAGCGCTTCATCTTCATATTTTATGCTTTCCCTGTCAGCAATTTGCTTTAAGTGATCAGCAATATCGTTCACCTGAATTCTATTGAAATCAAAAATTTGACACCTTGATAGAATGGTTGGTATAATTTTATGCTTCTCAGTTGTAGCTAATATAAAAATAGCATAGGGTGGTGGCTCTTCTAAAGTCTTTAAAAATGCATTAAAGGCTTGTGTAGAAAGCATGTGCACCTCATCTATGATATACACCTTATACTTACCGTATTGAGGAGGGTATCTCACCTG
This sequence comes from Fulvivirga lutea, assembly GCF_017068455.1. Taxonomy (NCBI): domain Bacteria; kingdom Pseudomonadati; phylum Bacteroidota; class Cytophagia; order Cytophagales; family Fulvivirgaceae; genus Fulvivirga; species Fulvivirga lutea. Next base: position 135,421 of record NZ_CP070608.1, on the reverse strand, counting down.
ATCAATCAGGTTTCGGATGTCATCTACGGAGTTGTTGGATGCAGCATCCAGTTCAAAAATATTCAATGCGTTACCATCATGCGACTCATCAAAGTCGTTAATCATGCGAGCTAGAATACGTGCACAAGTGGTTTTACCCACACCTCTGGGGCCGCAAAAAAGTAGAGCTTGAGCTAATTGATTGTTATCGATCGCATTTTTTAGAGTAGTAGTAATATGGCTTTGGCCAACTACTTCATCAAACCCTTTGGGTCTGTATTTACGTGCCGATACAACAAATTTTTCCATCCGCTCGAAGTTACTAATTGCAGGTTAAACGAGGAAAAGAAATTAACTGAGATGAAGGAAGAAATTTAGAATTCCCATTTAATACCATTGGTGAGCGAATAAACCCAGTTATTAATTTTTATGATGGGTCGATCTTCATATTGGGCGGAGAAGGATGTGCTAAACGAAAGATTGTTGGTGAGTGTAAAGGAGAGCGAGAAGTCCCCGCTAAATCTACTTCTGAAAATATTGGATTTAGTATCCATGCCTCCTTGGAAATAAGCAATGCCATTAAAAGTAACAGTCTCATTAATATTTGCATCAAAACCTATGTATGAAGAGTTCTTCCAAATTTCTCTAACTAGTGTTCTTTCTAATTCAGAGCTTATCCACTCTTCGTACTCAAACATTACACCTGTCCCTAAATGAATTTGCGAATTATCTGTATTCATCACTTGCCAGCGAACTCCTGAACCTAGCAATCTTCGCATCGGCATTTTTCTACCATCATCGTATTGAATTTGTGAAAACGATTCATAACTGAATGTTTTCTTTCTTAGCCAATTCACACGAAAGTGCGCGTAACCTGTACTTATAAGTGGGCCACCTGTAGATTTAAAATAGTTGATATTGTTAATCAATATATAGGCGTGTTTATCGGACATATAAACTAGATCAGCCTTACCGTTTAAACCGGTAAAAGTAATATCCTGATCAGCTGAGGAGCTTCTATTGTTCATATTAAAATCAATATTGATATTACCTATGAAGTATTCTGCAGAATCTGCGTCCAACTCGCCTTTATCAACTTTTAATATCTGGCTATATGTTGTTAAAGTGAAAAATAATAGCGCCGCTGTCAGTAGTATTTTCATGAGATGCGAAATTATAAAACCATGTAGCACTGATCAAATTTGAATTAGAATTAGTAGTGAACTTATTTACCTCTATATTTGTCATATCTATGCGTAATTGCAATGTACAAAATGGGGTCGACCGGTTTTGACAGGATGAGTGGTTACGTGGGTAAGCATGCAGGCTCATGGGGTGAGAGCCTTGAAAGATAGTCCTTTATTACAATTGGCGAATCTAATTACGCCATGGCAGCATAATCTCGAAGTATAGTAGAGATCCTGGGTAACTTGTAAGACAAGTCCCCTGCCACATCCTACAAAAACTCTGCTTTGCAGTTTTTGATTTAGGGTGTCGATGAGCAAAGCTAGCGCTAGCAGGGTTGTGATGCATGTGCGAAACTAATTGCAACTAAGGTTTGGTCTGAGGTTGTTGCCGCCTTGGCCTGACACGAAAATTTAAGAGTAACTAAGCATGTAGAAGCTACGATAGTTGCCTTCTCTGGACGAGAGTTCGAATCTCTCCGACTCCACAAATTACAAAAGCTGTCCCAGAAGGGGCAGCTTTTTGTTTTAGTAAACACGTGTGTAAAGATGATTCACGAATCATCTTTACACACGGATGCATACTTTTCTTCTTTTTTGCCAAATCTCTTACATCACCGTTTTATTAACTATTTAAGTGTATATGTAAATAATTCCTTAATTCTGCTATTTAGCAGAATTAAAGGTTTTAATAAATACCCTATTATAGGTATTACATTACTTAATAATAATTATTACCTTTGACATTTAAATATAAATTTTACGATTTATAATTGGTTTTATTTAACAGACACACTATGAAAAAACTTCTACTATTTTTACTTTCTGCAGCAGTGGTATTTTCCTGCACAGAAGAAAGTATTGAAACGAGCACACCTCAATTTACCGATGAGGAAAAAACGGTGACAGTTGTTCTGGCCAACATACCAGATGGGTTTGAGGGTGAGGATGTGTATATTTTCACTCTTAATAGCATGAATGAATTGCATTATATACAGGGAGCCGTTGCTACTGAGGACGAAGAGGTATTAACTTCCTCAACTCCTGGCGGAGCATCTTACAGTCTAATTGTATACATTCCTACAGTAAGCGATTGGACAACAGAAGATTCTTTTTCTGATGGGTGGTACAGCAGCATAAGCTCTACTCTTGAAAAGGATGGCAAATTCATTACTGATACTTGGACAAATTCTTCTGATTTTGATGAAAGTGAAGAAACATTAGATGAGGCTTTAGCAAATGCTGGGACCATTGAAGTTCTAACTGTAAGTTTTGCCTCATTGCCAAGTGATGGAGTATATGGACAGGGTGATATTTTCGCAGTGACAGCTACCCCTAATGATAATATTGATGCAGGTATCAGCTCTGTAGAATTTTTATTAAATGGAACTAGCTTAGAGGTTATCAACGAAGAGCCATATTCTATTAATATTAACACAATTGATTTTCCTGTTGGTAAACATGTTTTAGCAGTTATAGCCACCAATGGAAATGGTGATACAGCCGAAGATGATGTTGAAATTGAGATAACTGGTTCTGAAAATACTGCACCAGATGTAAGTTTTACCGCTACTTACGTTGGTAATGGATTAAGTGGTTCAGGTACAATTGGAAACCTAGAAGAGGTTGAAAGACAGGAACTTGTAACTTTAAATGCAACTGTTTCAGACGCTAACCTCGAAAGTGTAGAGTTTATTATTGATGGAAGTACTGTTTATAGTGCTACGCCTGACGATGCTCCTTATTCATTTGAATGGGATACTTTTGAAAATTCAGTTGGGACAGTGATTATTGAAGTTAAAGGTACTGATACTGATGGAGCAACTAGAAGTGCTTTCTTAAACCTTACTTTGGTTGATCCAGATAACTTCATACCAAGAGGTACTCTTAATTCACCTTCAAATGGCGCTAACTTTGATTTTGCATCATACTCAATAACATTTTCAGTCACTGTGACTGATGCAGAGGGCGATGCTATTGAATCTGTAAGACTAAGCGACATAGACAGTCCGTTTGGACCGTTCCCAGAGTGGATTACATTAGCTTCGGAACCTTATGAAGTAACATTTGACGAAGTTTCAGGCGCAGGCTTTTTTGCCCCAGGAGATTGGGAAACAAATGCTCATGTATATGACAATTTGGGCAGATATACTAAGACCAATTCTAGAAGATATACATTCAACTAATCAAAGACTTAATAACAATGAAAATATATAAAATAGTATTGCTAACAGCAGCAACATTGGTGAGTTCAGTAACCTTTGGCCAGCTGCTAGAAAGAGAAAATGTTGAATCCAGAATTGCAGTAGGTACTAGACCTGAAGCTGGTGATTTCGGATTTATGTTAGGAATTAGTGCTCAGGAAATTGATGAGTTCAGCGATTCAGATTTAGATACAAGAGGATATCCTTTAATGAGTTTTAAATATTATCTAACAGATCAATTAGAGTTGAGATTAAACACTCAGATTTACGAAAAGACCAAGAAAATTCAGGGTGACTTAGTAAATACCTTAGGTCAGGAAGATAATATTGATAAGGAATCTTTTTACAGATTTATGCCGAGTGCTCAGTACCACTTCTCAAGTACTAACTTGTTAGATACTTACGCTGGTGCAGGTATTATCATTGGTACAGAGAAAAATGAAGTGCTTACTACCGAGAAAACTACTTTAACGGGAGATTTTATCGCAGATCAATACACAAAAAGCACTTTCGTTTGGGGTTTTAATATCAATTTTGGTGTTCAGGCTTTTATTGCAGATTTACCTTTAGCACTAGCTGTTGAAGCTTCTATAAGAGGATTAAAGCATAGCAATTTGCAATATGAGGTTAACTCTAAATCATCTGTAGGTGGTGTGGTAACGGATCAAACGTTCTATACCTTATCTGATGACGCAGAATTAAGATATCAGTCGCTTGAATACAAAGAGTTTGAATTGGGAGCAGATCTAAGATTTATGCTTTCTTATTACTTCAGAAGATAAATAGAATTGTATGAAAAGATTAATATTAGTATTAATTACACTAGCTACACTATCTTCTTGCAGCAACTATTATACGTTTAGCGAAAGAAGGACAACATCCTTAACACCGGATTTTGTTAGATTGGATGTGCAGTTGAGTGATTTTGACTATTTGGGAAAAACAGAAATATCAATTAGCAAGCGTGAATATTTATTTGGCCTTGTTAAAAGAATAGATTCTGTGAATAATAGAGTCTACAACTACAGAGATGTACGAAGACTAAAATTCACTGGTCCGGAAGATATTAAGTTGCAACCAGAGATGCAGAAAGCTGCTTATAAAGTAGTAGATGAGTATCCTGATGCTACTTACTACATTATCTCTAGCGACTATGAAAATACTCATAAACTTTTCTTGGGAAGCAGAACTCTAAGAACTGTTGAAATACAAGCCTTTAAATACAAGGTTGAGAGTAACTAAATTTTATATTTGATAATGCTAAGTGCCAGACGTAACTTTACGTCTGGCATTTATATTTCTACTAATACAACTGTGAAAAACCTTATTTTATTGATTTTAGCAATTCCAATGTTAGTTATTGGAATAAGTGGGTGTGAAGATTCTGATGCAGAATCACCGATAATAGTGTTTGTCGACCCTAATGAAACTACCATTGAAGCTAACGCAAACGAGCGCATCCTATTAAATGTAAGTGCGTCTACCAATGTTGGTACTACATTAAATATGAAAGTGGAGTCGAGAGACTTAGTTTTCGGTGTTGTCCAACACTTTGATTCTACTTTTGCACAGCCTTCTATTAATTATGTGTTAGATTATATCATACCTCAATATCCTGATTCTACCGAATCAATTCTAAAATTCACTTTTACAAATAGTGCGCAGAATCAAATTGAGATAGCAAGAAGGTTGCTAATTAATAAAGGTGCTTCTCTGGTAACGGAAACCTCAGGGCATGTTATCCATTCTTTAGCTTCAAGCCAACCGAATGCGTTCTCTTTGGATGCTGTTGCTCCTGGTTATTTGCAAGACACACTAACATTTTCTGTAGATATCTATGATACAAGTGACGAATTGGTGAATGGTGAAACGCTTTCCAGAAGTTGGGAAAGTTTTACTGGGCTTAACTTCGTGGAATTTAATGGATTTAATTATGCTTCCGCAAACTCTTTAACGATTAAAAGTGCGTATGAATCCGGACTTAAACTTACCAGAATATCGGGTGTACAATCCGGTGATGTATATATGGTAGGCAGAGGCAATACAGCTCTTGGAGCTATCCAAATAGTTGCCGTTGTAGATCAACCAGGTGTTGAAGAAGACAGCTATAATTTCAATTTAAAGAAGATCAATCAATAGAAATTAGTAGGTAAATACTCTTACAGCTCTTACATAGTGTTTTCCGGTTTTATCGAAATCGTATTTACTTCCACTGGAAAAACTGAAGCCCCAAGCATTATTGTAACCATTGGTTGAGCCACTCCAATAACTGTCAAGGGTGAAATTACCATAATCGTTCTCTTTCAAGTTTTTATACATCTTGATAAGTTGACCTCTTGATGGGAGTTTCCAGTCATCAAACCCATCAATTTCCAAAAACTCACAAATTTCATTAGCCTCTTCGAAATTCACTTTGGCACCTCTCGCCTGATCAAATGGGGCTGCAATAAGGCCGGTTCTGTTTTCTTCATCAATATCTACAATTATACCACCCTGAAAATTAATGCCGTGCATATATCTGCTTGGCACTCCTGATTCTAGTACTTCATCCACGCTATATCCGAATTCCAATAAATCTGATAAATGAACTTTAGCACGCTGACCACCTGAACTTATGATACCTCTATCTAACGTTGGAGCTGTTTTTGGTTTATCATTTTTAGCAATAACTGCCTCATTCATATAATCATTTGTGGCTGCTGTTGCACCTTCAGGATTGAAGAAAAATCTTCCCGTTAATTGAGACCATTCTTGTGGGCTTTGCTGGTTATCGCTTCGTTCTCTCACTTTAACTCTGGTGTTGATAAATACATCTTCAATACGTTGAGGCTTTTGCATTTCTTCAGCTAAAGCACTGGTATATAGCCCATTACCTCCAGTTCCATCAGATGCTGTTGCACCTTCGCCAGTCGCAAAAGCGATTATAGTACCACTTGGTGCAGGTATAGCCTTAAAGCCTGATTCTCCACCTCTCGAAAAACTTTTGAAAGGGTTATTTCTACAAGCATCCAATATGACAATGTTTATGTTATCAGGATATCTTTCAAATTGAGAAACAATTTTACTAACATCAATCGCCTCAAATTCGGCAGCCACTTTGTCGTTAAGTTTAGCGTCAATTGGTAACAGGTAATTAGTTCCTTCCACCTGTATGCCATGTCCTGCATAATAAAATAGTGCTACTGTATATTCACTTAGTTTACGGCTAAAATCATAAATCACACTCTCCATGTCGAATTTAGTGGCATTTAGTTTCTTAATTACAGTGAAATCCAATTCCTCCAGTGTTTGCGCCATTAAATTCGCATCATTTACCGGGTTTTTTAATACACCACTTTGCTCATAATCAGAGTTACCGATGACAAGTGCTATCCGTCTGTCTTGCGAGTAGGAAAGCGTTGAAATTAGAATTAATAAACTAGCCGATAAAAAACTTCTCATCGTAATATGCCTTTCTTTAAATTGTTGATTTCGGTATATTTTAATTACCAAATATTAAATGTTAATTTAACAATATGATAGCTCAAATTCAATATTTTATCACATCAGTATTCATTTTAACCGCAGTTAGCCTGAATGCACAAAATATGGCGGTAACAGATAAGGGAGATACTGTTATTCTCTATCAGGATGGTACTTGGTCATTAACACAAAGCCATAAAGCTAGTAACGAATCTGATGTAGAAATTAGGACAACTAAGGTTGATCCGTTTACGGGTAAGAAATCATCAGTTACAAAAACCTGGATGAACATTGGGGAGTTTGATCGAGGTAATTTTTTTGGTAATACGAGCTGTGTAGATAGTGTTTATGCCTTCAATTTAGGATTTACCAGTTATATTGGCTGCCTTGAGAAGTTTAAATCCACCGTTCAAATCCAATTGGCCAATAAAGATGTAATTGAGTTGTTGCAGGTTTCACCTTCCAATTGTTCATCTTTTGCCACGGCTACTTTTTTACCTATTAGAAAAGAAAGTATAAAATCAGATGAAATAAAGGACTATCAATATGATCAACTGAATAAATTGGCAAACACCACATGGACTTTAATACGTGTGAATACAGAAACCCAGGAAGTGCTAATAAAACCAGTGAAAAGTGATAAGCATCAGGGTCATTCCTTTTTTATGGAACATTTGAGAGCTTTAGAATATCAACCACAACCTTAATAACACTGCTAAGCACAATGAACGAACTAATAATTGTCAGATACATACACTTTATCAGTTTTATGGTTGTTTTTGCCATGGTATTTGCTGAATCGAGGCTTGTACATGAGAATATGACCCGCGCTGAATTGAGAAGAGTATTTAAAATAGATGGAATTTATGGTCTGTTTGCACTCATAGTGGTTGGAGCTGGTTTGTATCTGTGGTTCGGTATTGGAAAACCGGCAGAATATTACTCAAACAACCCCATTTTTTGGACCAAAGTAATACTATTCTTAGTAGTTGGTACATTGTCCATTTGGCCTACAATGTTCTTTTTTAAAGAGCGAAAGGGTCATTCAGACGAGCCTGTAATCGTACCAAGAAGATTACGGTTTATTATTCGTGTGGAACTTACACTGCTAGTTATCATTCCATTATTGGCAGCTTTAATGGCGCAAGGGGTAGGATTGTAATTACTCTACTAAAATAAAAAGCCGTATGTCTGATTGATGGACATGAAAAAATCCTATGCCATTCTCTACATTCGAAGGGTAATTCACAGGCTCACCTAAACCATCTAATAGAGAAAATCTGTTGTCTTTTCTAATCTCGAGAAAATTATAATACTCTTCCGTGATGTTGGCCATAGAAACTAACACAGTATCTCCGGTAACATAGTCTTGAAAAGGCGTAACAAATTGATGATTGTAAGTTGTCCCATTAAATTCAGAGTCTTCCAATAATTCTACATACGGCCTTTCCTGTATATCAAAATCTTCATTAAAGGTTTGAACATTGATCATATACCAGTTTTTCTGAGGTGGGTCTTGTATTCTCATATCAACACTTATTAGAGTATCGAAAGGTGTCTCATTCACATAAACATTCAGGCTGTCAAACCCAATAAATTCAGGAAGTTGAGTAGAGGCCGTTACCGGTAATTGGTTAAAAGGACTTATAAAATTGAGGGTATAAGTGGCTCCAGTTATTTCAGGAACATCATTTCCAATGTATAAACCAAAACCATTGTTGTTAAGAGGGTACTCTTCATTATTAACCTCAACATTTACATCGATACCTGTAATTAGCACATCATTTAGTATTTCTTCCAAATCGGAATCAGGCCCTGCGTCTAAGGCGCCAAAGTTTTCTGTGAGTGATACCACTAAAAATTGGTCTGGTAAGTTTTGCGAACCAACTACAACAGTTTTCTGTGCTACAGGTACATCATTCACAGGTAAAGGATCTGGCAGGCAACCTGAAATGCTAAATGCGATAAAAAGAAATGTGATTATTCGATATGTAATTACCTTGCTCATTTATAAAAAGTGAAGTTATAGGATATGGATGGCAAAAGGCCCAATAACCCCGGTTGTTCGTAGCTGTAGGTGTTTGCGGCTTCATTGTATTCAATATCAATGGCAATAGGTGTTGCTCTATTGTATACGTTGTACAAACTAAATTGCCATTCGCCTCGCCAACGTTGATTCGGTTTAATTCTGTTTTTAAAAATAAGGCTAATATCCAACCGATGAGAATCGGCCAGTTTCACTGAATTTCTGTCCGGGAACTGTGGAATTAAATCAACTCCCGTTGCTGCTGAATTTGGGATACCATAATAACCTATTATAGGAGTAAATCTGGCGCCAGAAATAAACTCCCAAACAGCCGATACACTCCAACGCTTATTTAGTTGATAGTTTCCCACTATAGAAGCATTGTGCCTTCTGTCGTATCTGGCATTAAATTTTTCGCCTCTATTTAATTCTTCAAACTGTCTTGTTGTCCATGAAAGTGTATAAGACAGCCAACCTTTAAATCGGCCAGCCTCTTTTCGTGCTAACAACTCTAAGCCATAAGACTCGCCATCCCCTTGAATAATGGCCTCTTCAAAATCGTTATTAAGTATGAGGTTAGTACCTTCATTAAACTCAACGAGATTTTGCATGAGTTTATAATAGCCTTCCAGTGAAAGGGTGGAGCTTCTCTCTGGAATAGCCTTTATTACTCCAAGTGTAAACTGATCTGCCGACTGAGGTTTTACTCGATTATTTACGGGATACCAAACATCAGTAGGCAATGCAAATGATGAGCTGGATACGCGGTGAATGTATTGACTCATACGTGTATAGCTTGTTTTTACTGCCCAATGGTCATTTAATCCATATCTCAATGCCATTCGAGGCTCAGGCCTTATATAGGTTGTGTTTTCCAGAAATGCTGCGGAGGCTCTTAAACCAATAATTCCCTGCAGCTGGTTTTTCTTAAACTCCCACTCTCCAAAAACAGCTGATTCAGTCACATTTCTTTCCGTGCCTTCGCTTTCAGGTACAAGCTCAGAGATTTCTCCGCCTGAATTAATGAGGTTGGGATCAACAGTTCTATAAATTGTAGAGAACCCAATATTAAACTTGCGATTATCTGTACTTTCCCATTCAAATTTTTGCTGTACGCCAATATCCTGTATGTCGGTGATCACATTAATGAAGTTATCTTGAAAGAAGCTATTGATACGGTAATCGAATCGCGTAAAGTGAAAATCTGTTGTGCTTTTTAAGTTGCTGGCTTCATATTGATAGCTAAGTGTCTGGATGATGTTTCCGATGGTGAAAGATGTACCAGCTTCATCTCCTGAAACATTTTCATCACGGTTTCTGATGAAATTCAACACATCATCGCCAATATAGAAGCTATAGTTTAGACGCTGATTTTTGTTAATAGTCCAATCTAGGTTAACATTGGCATCATAAAAATAGTAGGGTAAGCTAATGTTAGCGAGTTTAACTACCTGATCTGCATAGGTTCTTCTACCGGCCACTTGAATAGCCAACTTATCCTTAATAATTGGATGTTCTATAGCAACCCTTGATGAAATTAATCCTATACCACCTTCAATAACGGTTCTGTCAGCATCTAACCGTTTGGTTCTAATATCAATAATAGATGAAAGCCTTCCACCATATTCTGATGGGAAGCCACCAGTAAGCATATTCACTTCTCCAATTGCAGATGGGTTGAATACTGATAAAAAACCAAATAAGTGACCTGTATTGTAAACAGTAGCTCCATCCATCAATACCAAGTTTTGATCAGCATCTCCACCTCTAACAAAAAAGTCGGTTGAGCCTTCTACACCTTTTGTAGTACCCGGTAATAATGTAAGTGCTTTTATAAAATCAGGCTCACCAGCAAGTGCGGGTAGCTCCATCACTGTTTCTTTTTTGAGCACTTGCTTTCCGGGCCTTATACTTTCAAACTGTTGAATAACTGTAGATTTTTCACCCAATACTTCCACCTCTCTTAAAGTTGTAGTTGCTGCGGTAAGCTTAATTAAATAACTATTCAATACTTCAGCGGCAGTCAATTGACTGGTCTGGTATCCAATAAATGATACTGATAATGAATCTGTAGGATGGGATACACGAATTGTGAACCTGCCAAGACTATCAGAAGTAGCTACAGATTTTGTGTTCAATACCTGAATGTTAGCAAAGGCCAAAGCTTCCTTTGTTTCAGCATCAACTACCTGACCTCTCACTTCAACTTGTGCAACTATTTGCTGGCTGCACATTACAATGAGTAGAAACGTAGTGCTATATTTTAACAGGTTTATCAAACTTATTTTGGTTTGTAATGGGTTTAACCGTTCAAAATTAGGTGATGTTTAAACGAATTCTTTATTTATTAAATTCCAGCATACCTTTGTATTACAGGTAACATAGCTGGTGAAAATTTGTTGATAAACAGATGGCAGATAAAGAAGAAAAGAAAATAGGAAGTGTAGTAGTTATGTCTGACGAAGAGTTGGAACGACTTAGAGATAAGATTACAACCACACCGTCTACATTGCCCTATGCACATCATGCAGGTAGTGCATTAATTAAACCGGAAGACAAAGGAAAGATAAAAGGGCAAGCCCTCGCTGCGATGCATGAGCAAAGTCAGATGCATCTGGATAAAATTTATGAGCAAATGAAATTGCTTGTAAAACAAGCCGAGGAGGTACATAGCAGAATAGAAATATCTGAGCAAATCTATCAGGCCGAGATGAAGTTTAAGCCACTCGTTGGTCACATATATCATTTGTATGAAAAGAAAGATGGAAATCAATTGCTATCCTTGATTTCTCCTAAAGAGTGGGGTGCCAGTATGCCTTTTAATAGGTTTATAGCTACTGTCAAGTTGCTGTCAGACCATACCTGGATGGTTGAAGAAGAGGGTGATTAATGCTTAAAATAGCCTGGTCAAAGATTTATAATCATCCGCTGCCGGAAGGGCACCGCTTCCCAATGGAGAAGTATGATCTGTTACCAGAGCAATTGCTTTATGAAGGTACCATCAGTCAGGCCAATCTTTTTGAACCAAGAAAACTTACCGAGGCAGAGATACTTGCAACCCACGATGCTGATTATTGGCAGCGATTAAAAAATCTGCAATTGACCAGAAAAGAAGAACGCAGAAGCGGCTTTCCTTTATCCGATTTGATTGTGGAGAGGGAAATCACCATCAATGCCGGTACCATAGAGTGTGCAGAGTTTGCGTTGCAATATGGTGTGGCTATGAATGTTGCAGGTGGCACGCATCACGCTTATACGAATAGGGCAGAGGGCTTTTGTTTTTTGAATGACATAGCCATTGCCGCCAACTATTTGCTTAATGAAAATAAGGCTCAAAAAATTCTGGTGGTCGATCTTGATGTGCATCAGGGCAATGGAACAGCACAGATATTTCGAAATGAGCCGAGGGTTTTTACTTTCAGCATGCATGGAGCTAAGAACTACCCCATGCACAAAGAGCAATCGGATTTAGATATCGGACTACCCGATAAAACTGACGATGCAGAGTATTTGAAAATTCTAGATTTCCATTTGAAACATTTGTTGGATATTGTGAAGCCTGATTTTATCTTCTTCCAATCAGGAGTGGATGTGCTGGCCACTGATAAGTTAGGTAGACTGGGAATGTCTATTGCTGGTTGTAAAAAGCGTGATCAATTGGTGTTTGAAGCGGCCTATAAAAATGAAATTCCGATTGTAGCCAGTATGGGTGGCGGCTACTCAGAGAAAATCAAAGACATTATAGAAGCTCACGCCAACACATACCGAGTGGCTCAGGAGATTTATTTTTAGCCTTTCTTATTTTTAAGAAATTCGAGGATTGTTTTTGAGACCCAAGTTCTATCGCTATTGATGAAGTAGGTTAAGGTTTGATCAGTTGTTCTTACCACTTCCAGTAACTCATTCATTACACGCTTGAACTCTTTGGTTTCTTCAGTTTCTTTTCCCTCAAGTTGTGAGACCTGTTCCAACACTTTAACTACTGGTTGAATTTCACGGTTTTTTCTCACTTCTGCCACCTTACGTGTTACAGCCCAGATATCCCGTTCACAGTAAAAATATTCCTTCCGTTCTCCTTTGTGTGTTGTTTTATAAACTAATCCCCAGTCAATCAACGTGCGAAGATTCATGCTTACATTGCCTCGTGAGATTTGCAGCTCTTCCATAATTTCTTCAACAGATAATTCACGGGGGCTGATCATGAGAAGGGCAAAAATTTGGGCGACAGTTTTATTAATGCCCCACGAAGTACCTAAGGCACCCCAGTTTTTGATAAATTCTTCTTTGGCCTCATCAAATTGCATGAACCAAAGATATCAATGTAATGGATTATATAACTTATTCATTACAAATAAGTGTGGCACCGTCAGTGTGGAAATAATGATAATAAAAATCATGTAGATAGAAATCCCTAAATCGAAATGAAAGGAGAGATAGTATCCTAATCCTAAAAATAAAATTCCTGCTACACTGAACGGCATGGCAGCCTTGATAAACTTAGAAATGGAGTTGCCAACATTTTTTCTAATGGACTGAAATGTTAAAAGTAAGGAACGGAAGGAATGCCAAATTCCAAAGTAAATGGTGAACGTAATAACGGCATTTGTTACGAGTGACGAACCTAATAAAATAGCCAGGAGCAGAAGTTCTCTGCCAAATTCTTTCATAGAAATCTGACCTTTGGCAAGATAAAGGCAGGTAAGTGTTATCCACAATGTGCCGCTTTTAATAAGAAGAGAGAGCCAGAGTGTACTATTCAATTGAGAAACTTCCAACCATTCCAATGAGTCAAAGATTGCCATGCATTCAGCGATATTAGTATATATGATCATTGAAAGAAGCAGCATGCCCCAGCTTAAATAATACAGATGCACGAAACGCCCTTTTAGATTCAAGTAAAACAGCTGGGACTGCCCAAAATGATAGGCCGAAATAGCAATAAAGGAGAGAAAAGAGACCTGCGGAAAAAAATACCAACACGCAAATACAGCTCCGATCAGACCTATATAAATGCTGTAAAATTTGACTAGTTGTAATTTATCCGGCCTAGTATCATTAAATTCAATCACATGGTCGAGGGCTCCGTGGGGTATTCCAACGATAACGATAGTAACAAGAAATAAGAGGGTATCTGTGCCTGTAGGCAGTTCAATTAAGCTAAAAGCAGCAAGCAATAATATCGTAATATAAAGTAAGTGCTTATCTAACTTAACCATGGGCTTCTGAAGAGTATAAGGCCTATACCTTTACGGGTATAGACCTTATTATAAACAAACTTGAACTTATGCTTTTGCTGTAGCTGAATCTGACTTAGCTACTGAATAAATAACTAGTCCGAAACCTATCTTGTTGATGGCATCTGCAATGTTGTAGAATAAATCTACATTCGAAGATGTCCAGCCTAAACCGGTGTTCAACCAGCCTCCAGGCATACACATGTAACCGATTGGATAGATTGCCCAACCTACCAATACAAACCAAGCCAGGATTTTGATGCCCTTAATTACTTGCGGGTTGCCTGAAGAATCTCCTAAGGCCTTAACTTCACCAAACCAAGCAGTGTATAATATGTAGATGTATCCAATAGTTGAAATAACACCCCACATCACACTGTGGTTAGTGGCACCTGCGGCTGCAGTTCCATCGGCATTTAATGGAACAAATGCTTCGCCAATGTAACCTGCTACTAACATCAAAACGGATGCAGCGATCAATTTCCATAATAAGGATACTTTTGCTCCGGCAGCTTTGGTTAATAAATAAAATTCAACACACATCAATGGTACGGTAAGTGTCCAATCGATGTAACGTAATGCTGTTGGGTTCTGACCAGTAGCAGCATAATAATCTCGCATGTAGTAGTAATGTACTGCTGCGATCATAGTAATGAGACCTGATACAAGTAGTGAGGTCTTCCACTTGTCTGAAACGCTCTGTCTTTCGAAAAAGAAGAATACAGAGGCTGCAAACATGGCCATGTAGCCGGTAAAGAATGTAAATGCGACAGGGTCATCCTTCGGGATGGTCATCATGTCAGCTAAGAATAGTTCTTTCATAATGCGTTTAGCGTTTATTGTTTCTGCACTATGAACATTGAAGTTTCAGAAATGTTTGAAAGTTATTAAAAAAGATTAAACAAAATATTTAGAATCATCGATTAGAGGCAAATAAGGCAGTTTAAACTTTTAAAATTTTATTCATTGCGGATAAAAGTACGGCAGTCGTCTGCCGTTTTTTGTGGCAATTCTTCCATTGGCACATGCCCGGCATCATACACTTTTAGTGTGCTGTTAGGTATCTCTGATAAAAATTTTTCTCCATCTGCTAGTGGAATCCATTCATCATGCCGGCCCCATTGAATTAAGGTTGGTATATCAAGAGTTTCAATTAGTTCATAGTTATACCCAAGCTTTGTTCTAGCCCTGTCTATGAAAGCCTGTCTGTTACCGGGTCTTAGTGTTAGTTCATAGTATCGGTCGATTAAGCTTTCGGTAATGAGTGAATCATAGAAATAAACTTCACGAACATTTTTAGCCACGAAAGAACGTGGTGTTACTTGTTTTAACAGACTTGCACCTAGTGGGTTTTGAGCAATTTTGAAAACTGACGGCATGCCTTCCTTTGGATATCCAGAAGCATCAATCAGTATCAACTTTTGTATTTTATTCTGATTATTCAAGGCATAACTCCACGCTATTCCACCTCCCAGCGAATTACCAGCAATGGAAAACGTATCTAACCCAACTGTCTTTACAAATTCATCAAGGAAATTGGTGTAAAACGAGATAGAATAATCCCCTGAAGGATGTGGGCCTGTCAAGCCAAAGGCAGGTAAGTCCAGTCGGGTAATTCGAAAATCATTTTTTAATTCTTTCACCCAACCGTCCCAGGTATGAAGAGAGGAGGCTGTGCCATGAATGAGTAATAAATCAAGTCCGGTGCCCTCTTGTTTATAGTGTACTTCTATACCATCTATTTCTACAAATTGAGAGGCATCATCTGTATATTTTTGCTTTAGTTCATTCAACGGGATATCCTGTGTTCTTAGAAAAACAAAGAGCAGCAATAATCCAGCAATCAAACCAATGAATATTTGAATGAGTCGTTTCATGAGTTTGGAATTTAAAATATTTCTTATGTCGATCCTAACTGAAAAGTATCGAAGTGGTGTTACTTTGGTTAATTACGTATTTTTATCCTATGTCTCAATTCCAAAAAAGATTTAGGCGAATATTATTTTGTCTGTCGCTAACCATCCCGATAGCAACTAACGGACAGGTCTCCTACAATATAAATGCACTCCCAATGGGTGATGTGGAAGCCTTACTAGCCAATACTGGAACAGGTGGGGTAGAATCGCCCGGTGCAGTTTTCTATAATCCTGCAGCGTTAGTTATGCTTAAAGGCTCTTCTTTTTCATTGAATGGCTCTGCCTACATGAAATTTGAAAACAAAGCAGAGCCAGTTTTGGTCATTGCTGATCAGGAATTAAACTATAAGGCCGATGGATTTCTAACTATTCCAACAAGCATTGCGGTAGTTAAGCAAGTGAGTAAATGGAAACTGGCATTTTCAGCTCTGGTTCCATATGAAGCCAATTACGAAGGCCCTAAACAGTGGACAGTACCGTTTGAAACCCTTAATGTCAACTTAAGGATCTTACAGAATTATAAAGAGAGACTATTTTATGCAGGCTTGTCTGCCGCTAGAGAAATTGGAAATGACTGGTCTTTGGGAACATCAGTTTATTGGCAATCCTACTCTTTGCTCAATGTAAATGATGTGGCAATAACTGTTGCTGAAAATCCGGCACTGCTTGATCAGTCTACCGAAAGACAGGATGTCAATGTTCATAACTTGGCCCTTATTATGGGTTTACAAAAAAGATATGCCAACGGCAGTATTGGTTTAAAAGTTGATTTGCCCTCCATACAATTATCATCCAATGCAGAAGTATTCAGCTATAAATTCTCTAATCTTAATGGGCCGTCTACCGGTAGCAGGGAAAATCAAGTGGAAGTTGATGCTGAGTATAATCAGCCATTTTCAGTTCGATTCGGTGCTGTTAAAAACCTAATGAATAATAAACTTCTAATAACAAGTGACATCAGTTATAGTCTCAATAATTCTTACCGGCTAGTTGATTTGCCTTTTGATGACCTTAAAATTGATACGAAAAATAGTGTTCGACATAGCTTTGGAACACAACTGGTTTTGAGTGAAAAGATCACACTACTTTCCGGATTTGCCAATGCCTGGGCCGAGGTGGATGAAATTGACAGGCACTTTTGGTCTGCCACCATCGCTACCAAACTACAAAGTGAACATATTACTTCATCCATCGGTTTTTTCTATTCTCAAGAGAATGCAGAAACACCATTGGATAGCGGTATCGGCATTACAAAAAATAAATCAACGCTTATGGGGTTATTTTTGGGAACTAGTTATCGATTCTGAATTATTTCACCAGAAGACCAATCTTTAACCTTGCTGAAATGGCCCAGGGAACTTCTCTATCTCCTAATAAAAACCCGTAATGATTTACTCTATAGTCATAATCAGCATTGTCGAATGATCCCTGATTTGAAATACCGTAGCCAAAACCTACAGAATAATCTATTAAAAAGCTGTTATTATAGATTTGTTGATTACCAATGTTAATCATAATAGCACCAGCCGCCAGGTTTTTTGTATTTCGAGTATCCCTTTCCAGAGTGTACATGGAAAAAATCAATTGCGGCTTTACATACGCTCCTTTAAGTATATGAGCATATTTGAATCTTTTGGAATAATAGTCTGGTGTTTTTAAAAATTTAATTCCACCTGAAACATAAGCGCCAGCACCCCTAACACCCTCAGATGTATTAAAGCCAAGTCCTATTAGCCCAAGCTCTGTCTCAAAACTTTGACCCGGTACAATACTTTTTTCATAACTGAGGCCAATATGCTCAAATAAGGGACTTAGAAAATGAAATTTTATAGCTCGCTTTTTGTCATCGGCATAAGCACCAGGATCATTCAATAAGTCAGTAAAAATAATTTCCCTACCCGATGCTAACACAACTTTATGAAGCAGGTCTATGGATATTACAATGATTGGACTATCCTCTAACTCATGGTCTTTATACTTAATTTCGTCAAGCCCAATCTCAACAACCTTACATTCAATAGTTGTTCTGTCCTTCTTGTGGAGGACATCCTGTGCTATCACTGACAATGATAGGAGCACCAGAAATGTGGTAAATAGTGGCTTGATCATAGTATGAAATTAATATTAATTCCTCAATTAATTCCATAGTGTTATCAATAGTAACTATTTCTTAATCTGAACTCCGTTATTACCAATAAGAATGGGCTCATTAAATCTGCCTTTAGGATCTTTATTTTCAAGATTCAAAACTCCGCGTGGACATACCGATGAACAAACTCCACAACCCACACACGAAGAACGAATGATATTCTGACCTCTTTGAGCATACCAACGTACATCAATTCCCATTTCGCAATAGGTGCTGCAATTCCCGCAACTGATGCATTGCCCGCCATTCGTGGTAATTCTAAACCTTGATTTAAACCGTTGAATGATACCTAAATAAGCGGCTAATGGACAGCCGAATCGGCACCAAACTCTGTTACCCATTAAAGGATAGAAACCGGTACCAACTACGCCTGCAAAGCCAGCACCAATCCAGGCGCCATATACTGAGCGAACATCATACGTGCTAAATCCAAAAACCTGGCTATTACCTGTCCAGTAGGTATATAACACGCCCCCAGTCATAACTACGGCAAATACCAGCACAGAATGTATCATCCAACGCTCTACTTTCCAGGCCTTTAAAGATTTATCTGATAGTTGTCTGTATGGGTCGCCTAAAGTTTCGGCCAAGCCTCCGCAACCGCATACCCATGAGCAATACCATCTTTTACCAAAGAAATAAACAAATACAGGCACTCCTATAATGATTAAGGCAATTCCCCAGCCTAGCATAAATATACCTAAGCTACCACTGGCTAAAAGAGTGTCTAGCTCATTATCAAAGAAAAAGTCATAGTCTAACGGCCAAATATTTTTGAAATCGAAATAAGGTTGGTTTAGTCTAAGTAGGATTTCAGGTATTAAAAAAGCAAAGGCCGTTTGGAAAAACATTACCGAAATTGTGCGAACAATCTGATACTTCGAATGGCGATATTTGATGATCATTCTAGCGCCCATTACCAATATGCAGAGCGTGTAAATGAACCCATATAAAAAGAACCTACCGGCATCAGAACCTTTCAAAAACTGACTGATTGGGTCTACCATGATGATCCAGTTGGTCATGTATTCCGGATAGAAGTAGAGTACAATATAAAATGCAATGAGAAAGGCTCCTGTGAGTATACCAAGCCATCCAGTATTCTTCATAGCACTATGGAAAATGCCATTGTTTTTTATTCCTGGAGGGCCATCATTGATTTTGGGTACGATGTAGAGGAAGGCACCAATAATGCACAAAACATAGGTTAGTACAAGAAATAATGTTGGATTATTAGCTACTGGCCCAATGGCACTAGCCTTGGTCAAAGAATATTTAAGATCCTTGATTTTGTATTGGTCAAACCCTTTTTCGTTTACGATTTGGTACTTTTTAATATTCTCAACCACCTGACTCACCTGAGTCTTCATTTCTTCTTTGGAATTGAAGGTTCTTCCGTCTAACCAATTGCCATAATCGTTAAATGTTTTTCTTTTGTAATCAGCTAATTCGCCATCACCTAAAACAGCCAAACTTTCCAGACTAAAGGACTCGTTGTTAGCATTGATGATTTTATCAATTTCTCCATCCGATATCGAAAACTTATCTAATTGAACTTCATTAATTTTTTCAAATGTCTTCTCAAGTTCACTGACAAAAGTGAAGTTGGAAGAGATTGTCTTATCTAACACTTCACTGTTTGATTTGAAAAGCGAGACCTTTTCCTGATCTCCAATTTGGTTGGTGATAATCTGATTGGTTAATTGATAATTGGCCGTAAAGAATGTGGCATTAAAAATGCCAAAACCTACCAAAAACAAAACCAACCCAAATGTTTTAACTGCCTTCATTTATCCGAATATTTTTTCGATGATACTTTTCTTTCCTTTTAATGTTAATTGCTGATCAGGGTGCTCATTGTTGTAAGCATTGATAATACTTTGTTCATACCTTTTGAAGAATTCCGGATCGAAATTGGCCGATCGCAAATTTTCTAGTACGGTTTGGATGGTGGCCTCTTCAGTTAGCCATCGGTCGAAGATTTCGTGCCTAAGCCTTATCCCGAAAGTGTTTACACCCAAAAACTTATGGTTATGCTTATCATAGATAAAATGCATGGCTACATTTTCAGAATTGTGTTGCCAGTAAAATTCAGCTTCATTATCGCGCAGTTGGTTCCAAACTCTACCGTAAGTCTGATATTCTATATCAAAAAACTTGGCTGAATTAAACCAATGACCAGGTAGGTATTCTGTTTTAGTTCCAGTAATGGTTTTGGCTACTGTTTCTCCCATCATTCTTCCTGTATACCAAACTTGCTCCACAGGCGCCCTGCCTGGTACTGGGGTTCTACGTTCGGCACAATCGCCAATGGCGTAAATATCAGGTATGGAGGTTTCCATAAACTCGTTCACTAAAACTCCACGATTACACTCTATACCAGATGCTTTGGCTAGATTGATATTAGGATGTACACCAGCCGTAAGTCCAACAAATTGACATGGTATTTCTTTACCATCACCTGTAATAACTGATTTCACTCGACCATTCTCGTCTGGAATAATTTCCTTTAGCTCAGTTTGCAACCGCAGATCAATATGGTGTTCGCGAATATGATTGCTTATCAATGTCGCTTCCTGTTTCGGCAGTACATTGTCCCAAAACTGCTCTTCACGAACCAAAAACGACACTTTAATATCTCTTGAATGAAGCATTTCTGCCAATTCCACACCTATTAACCCGCCACCTACAATCACACCTCTATCAATACCCTGTGTATATTTTTCAATATATTCAAGGTCTTGCTGACTCACCATTCCACTAACACCTTCTAAATCTTGGCCTGGCCAACCAAATTTATTGGGTTGTGCTCCTGTGGCTAAAATCAATACATCATAATTTATAGAACCGCCAGAAGAATAGGTCAATGTCTTATTTACGTGATCAATCGCCTGAACATATTCTTTAACTAGATTGATTTTATTCTTCTCCCAAAACCAGTTTTCATAAGGCTGAGTATGCTTCAACTGCATATGCCCCATATATATGTACATAAGGGCAGTGCGAGACCAGAAGTATTCAGATTCAGCGGATATGACGGTTATTTCATAGTCACTTTGTTTTCTGATGTGCCTTGCGGCAGTAATACCGGCAATGCCATTGCCTATGATTACGACATGTTTCATATGCTAAGTTTTATGAGCATGGTTGTGTAGTACGCTTAATGCTTAGTTTGGTTAAGCAAATAAGACTTCATTGTCCTTTACTTGACAATCTCATTCATAAGATAGCAATTAATAGTCATGTCGCTGACAGCTTTGGCCGGGAATTTGAATGAAATCTCTAAATGTCCGATGACAGACAAACATCTTGGCGGACATTGGCGTAAATGCCACCACCAAATAATTAGAACTATGAAAAAGTTATCATTTTTATCTTTAGTGCTTTTGATGTCCATAACATCTTATGGTGCAGGCTTGCCAACATTCTACACAGAATCGAATGCATTTTTTAATAAATATGTGCATAATGGCTTGGTAGCCTATAAATCAGTTAAATCAAATTTTTCGGAGATTCAGAGTTTATATAATGAGATTGGTGCAATGGATCTTGCCAATGCTTCTGATAAAGAAAAGCAGGCATTTTACATTAATGCCTATAATTTGATTGTCATCTATCAGGTAGCGAAGTACTATCCACTTAAATCGCCATTAGACCAGAGTGGTTTTTTTGATAAAGTAAAGCATAATGTAGCAGGGGAGTCTATTACACTCAATTTTCTTGAGATTAAGAAACTCTTATTAACCTACAAAGACCCCAGATTTCATTTCGTATTAGCATGTGCGGCAAAGAGTTGTCCACCGCTGGCAAGCTTTGCGTTTACACCGGATAACCTAGATTCCAAATTAACAGAGAGAACAAAAAAAGCCATTAACGATAAAAATTGGTTAAAAGTAGATGCTTCCAACAAGAAGGTAGCTATTTCCAAAATCTTTGAATGGTATCAGAAAGATTTTACCATGAACGGAGCTAATTCAGTAGTAGATTTCATTAACAAGTACCGAGCTACTCCCATTCCATCAAGCTATTCGGTTTCTCATTATGAGTACAACTGGAGCTTAAATGAAGAAAGTTAACCCGGCTTGTTTGGGTCAACTGATAATTTTTATCAGGTTCTCAAGGGTGTTCACTATGTGTTCACCCTTGTTTTTTACATGCCAGCGAAGTTCAACATCTTCTTTTATTTCGATTTGAATTTCAGCTTTTTCAACCACATCGTACCCGTGTCTTTCAAGCGCATTTTTTGTCCATAAATAAGTATGACCTTCACCTGCTAGTTGTACTTTGCCAGTACCGAGATTTTTTTCTAGCCTTCCGGTTTTTAGGTCGAAACCTTTTAATTCAAAAACACTATCTATTTTACCGTTCAAAACTAAGTCTTCAGGGAATCCGTCAATAATTGGAGTGTTTGCACCAGCCAGCCAAATACGATCTGCCGATTGTAAAGCCAAATCCAATTCATGGGTAGCCATGAGTATTGCCTTGTTCGTTGACTTTGCCAAATCACTTAGCATATTAATTACTTCCACACGATTATTGAGGTCCAAATGTGCAGTTGGTTCATCCAAAATCATGATAGGAGTATCCTGACAAACTGCTCTCGCAATCATCACTTTTTGCAACTGACCATCACTCAATTCATATAACTTTTTGCTTACTAAAGATTCGATCTTCGTTAATTCAATGGCCCTGTCTATTTGTTCAACATCTTTCGAAGAAAATTTAATATTCCAGCCAACATAAGGGTAACGGCCCAGGCTAACGAGATCCTTAACGCTCATGTTACCACTACTTACTTTGTCAGTGAGAACTACGCTAATTGTTTGGGCCAAGTCGTTTGCTGTAAGATTGTTTAGATTTTCAGAGTCAATAATTACTGATCCGCTAAGAGCTTTTTGTGCACCACAGATGGTTCTTATTAAGGTAGATTTTCCAACTCCGTTTGGTCCCATAAAGCAAACCAACTCACCTTGATGCAGCTGAAGGTTAATATTAGATAAGATTGAAAGTTCTTTTTTATTAACCTTATAGCCAACCTCCAGATTTTCGAGTGATAATATGGTTTTATTCGCTATCAATTGGCAAAAGAATTACGCATTGAGCCTCTTCGTAAAATAATCCATATTACCACAGGTGCACCTAACAATGAGGTAATTGCATTGATTGGTAAAATCATGTCACTGCCCGGAACCTGGCTCACCATGTCGCAGATGAGCATGATTATGGCACCTGTCATTGCTACTGCGGGTAATAATATTTTATGATCTGCAGTACTGAATAATAGTCTGGTAAGGTGAGGCACTGCAAGCCCAATAAACGCGATGGGTCCACAAAAGGCGGTGATGCTGCCGGCCAGTAAACTCGTTCCTAAAATAATTAGGATTCGCGCTTTTTTAACATTTAGTCCCATGCTTTTGGCATAATTTTCACTAAGAAGCAAGGCATTTAAAGGCTTTACCAGAAGTATTGATATGATGATGCCAATTGCTACGATCACAGAGAGTATGCTCACCTCACTCCAGCTCAATCCGCCCAGGCTGCCAAACGTCCAAAACAAATACACCTGCACTTCTTCACCCGTTGAGAAGTACTGAAGAATACTCACCACAGCACCTGTGAGACTGCCAAACATGAGCCCGATGATTAATAATGTCATACTATCTCTAACTCTGAGCGAGACTGCCATCACTAATAGTAGTACCAGGCCAGAGCCTAAACTTGCTGCTATAACAACCACCCAACCGGTTAAATCAAACAACCCTAAGGTACTCACGCTCACTCCGGTAAGTAGTAGCAAGGCAACACCTAAACTGGCGCCTGAGCTTAAACCAAGTACAAATGGACCCGCTAGAGGGTTTCTAAATAAAGTCTGCATTTGCAGTCCTGAAACAGAAAGCCCGATACCTACAATAATGGCGGCAAGTGCCTTTGGCAAGCGAAAATTGAATAGAATATTTGACCAGCTTTCTTTGGTGGATTCCCCTCCTGTTAGCAAAGAGATAATATCAGAGAAAGGAATGGAAATACTACCTAAGGATATGTTGATTAATAGCAATACAAGAATTGTAGCGGGTAGCCAAACGATTAATTTGTATGTATAATTTTGCTTCATCTATAGTTTTAACCACAGAGCAAACAGAGTTACACAGAGAAAATCCTCTACGGTTCTCTACGTTCTCTGTGGTTATTAAAAATCACTCCAACCTTTTATGAAAATACAATTCATGCTCAGGTAATACTTCCGGGTGAAAAATCTTTATCAAATCTGCCAGAATCAAATCAGGTCTTAAATAACCCAATTCCAAAAACTCACTACCACCTTTAGCACCTTTGCGCCAATTGTTTGTATAAACTTCTCCAGTTTTAAAAGCTGAAAAATTAGCGTAACGAACATCGGCTTTTTTAATTGACTCAAGTGTTTCAAAACTTGCAACGCCAATCCAAAAGGTGGCTTCATTCGCCTTTTCGTAAACGGATTCAAAACTTAACTCTAAAAATCCTCTGGTAGAATCGGAAGACCACAGATAATCACCACCTGCATCTTCAATTAATTTAGCAGCATAATTATCACCTCCGGGTAAATACCATGTGTCGCCATACACTATTCCTGATAATACGGTGGGCCTTTGGTTTTGCCGAGCAACTATCTTTTGATAATTACGATAATTTTCTTCTATAACCTTGAAAACGGAGTCGGCCCTATCCTCTTTGTTGTAAAAAGCAGCTACAAACTTTATCCATTCAGATCTTCCTAAAGGATGTTCTTCAAGGTACTCGGCATTCATTACTGTAGAGATTCCTAGTTGACTTATCTTGTCAAATTGACCTAAATCACCATTGATCGAATAGCCCATTACCATATCGGGATTGAGTTCTACCAAACGTTCAATATTCATTTCTTTATCAACCCCCAATTCTGTTACTTGACCATTTTCAATTCTTTCACGCATTTTCTCTGAGCTGATGTAATCGGTAGTAGGAAAACCCACTAATGAATTTGTTTCACCCAGGTAATCTAAAAAAGGAATGTGGGTGGTGGAGGTACAAACAATGGATTGGATTGGTGTTTTGATAATTTTAAGTGATTGCAATTCTTGCGGAAGCGATTCAGGATCATCAGATAAAATATACTCTAGTCCGTTATCGGCATTCATAAAAGGTTTTTGAACAATCACTTTTTTATATCCTTCGTAGTATTCTACATCAAATCCTGTTGCATAGCTAAGTTCCAGGCTTTTAGAAGCATAAATCTCTTTTGTCTCCTTTTTTTGCTCTGTTTGTGAGCAGGAAGCTGTTAGAATTAATAGTATTAATAAAACTAATTTGTTCATGTGTAATTGTTCAAAAACGAATAAACAATATTAAACAAATTGGAAGGAGCTTATAAAATCTTTTCTACCTTTGTGTTGATTATTGGTTGCTGATGGGCTTTACAACCTATCAGGATTAAAAGGGAATCCGGTGTCCTCCTTCATTAAAACTTTGGAGGACTTGAGTCCGGAGCTGTCCCCGCAACTGTAAACTCTTTTCAGAGCTTGCTGACAATCAAAAACCACTGTTCTTGCCGTAAACGTGAGGATGGGAAGGTACAGCAAGTAGAGTAAGCCAGGAGACCTGCCATAGTCATTTTTTTATCAGAGCTTTCGGGAGAAAAGTGATGAGTAAAATGTGTTTGCCTGGCAATCCATATTATTCAATTTCTTTACCAAAAAGCTCATAGTTAAACTAAATAAAGCTATGAGAAAACTACTATTTATTGTGCTGGCCGCAGCTCCAGCTTATCTTTTTGCACAGGAGATAAAACAAGATACTGTGCTCAATGAGGTCATTATTTCAGGAAACAGAATGGCCAAAGAAGTATTTACTACAAGCAGAAGTGCCAGAGTTATTACCAGTTCAGAAATTGAGAAAAGTGCTTATAATACGGTAGGCGAACTACTTTCAAATGAAACCTCAATTTATGTGGTTGGTTCTGGTCAAAATCCTGGTAGCAACCAGTCTTTATTTATGCGCGGTAGCAACAGCAACCATGTAAACGTATTAATTGACGGTGTTAAGATTACAGACCCATCATCACCCAATGGAGCAATTGATTTTTCAGAAATTTCTGTAGCCAATATAGAACGAATTGAGATCATAAAGGGGTCTCACGGGGCATTATACGGCACAGGAGGCATTGGTGGGGTTATCAATATCATTACAAAAAAGGCGCAAGAAGGATTGGCCGGCAATGCGTCACTACAAGTGGGATCGCTTGGTGGAGGAGGAGTAGCAACAAATCAAAACCTCTATGTGAATTACGGCAAAAAGGGTTTTTATGTGAATGGATCTGTATTTAATTCAAACATAAATGGGATCAATGCTGCTCAGGATACTTCAACTGCTGATACTTTTAAAAAGCCGGATGAAGATGACTTTAGAAAGACAGATTACTCTATAAAAGCAGGCTATAAAAATAATGTAGTTGATATATCCATTGGCTACAAAAAAGCAGATCAGAGAGCTGATATTGATGATGGAGCGTTTGCCGATGATGATAATTATAAATTGGACTTTGATCGGGATTTATATCAATACGGTATCAATTATCAATTGAATGAGAAATTAAGTGCATCCTTCAACGGTGGGTACAGCGAATCAACACGTTTATCACTAGATGATTCTTCATTGGTGGCACCCAATGTTTACGACCAAACTTTTGTAAGCAGCGAAACGGATGGACTCCTAAACACTAATGAAGTTCAGCTAACATATCAGGGTATTGGATCATTTTCAGCAATTCTTGGCGCTGGGATGTACAAGGAAGAAATGGATTTACTAACCTATTTTTATAGTAATGGGCCATTTGGTGTTTTTGAGCAAACTACGGATTACGATTCGGTAGACATGTCATTAGAATCTAAATACGCCTTTGCCAGCATCAATTATCATATTGGCGAGTCAGTTGAATTTTTGAATAACCTATATATTACCTCAAGCGTGAGGTACACAGATTTATCAAATGGTTCTGATAACTGGAGTTTTGATTTTAGCCCTTCTTATCAACTGAATAATTCTTTGATTTATCTATCCTATTCACAAGGCTTCAATCAACCATCGCTAACTCAGCTTTATTCTCCAAACGGGGTATTTAATTTTACAACCAGAGGCAATGAAAATCTAAATCCTGAAACTTCCAGAACGTATGAAGTAGGAGTAAAACATAAATTGACAACGAAAGGGTTTCTTACTGCTTCGGCATTTAGAACCACGGTAAAAAATGCGATTGAATATGTTTACCTATGGAATGCTAACACACCAATCTCTAATTTATCGTTTGGAGATTATTTAGGAGATACGTATATCAATATTGCTGAGCAGAACATTTTAGGATTGGAGTTGGAGGCCGAGTACAATATAGCTAATACCCTAAAATTACGAGCGGGCGGTACGTGGTTGGAAACAGAAATGGTGAGTAGCGATGAAGATTTGGATGTAGGTTATACCGGTAATAATCATGTTCAACTATATTCAAACGGTGTTTTTTTATCTTCAGAAGACCAAGACTCGGAATTAGTAAGAAGGCCTACCAGACAAATTTTTGGAGCAGTTGAATACAATCCAAAAAACAAATTCTCCACGCAATTAACAGCAAATTTCATAAACAGTAGGCCAGATGTAGTTTACGATCCATCATTAGGGCCATTTGGTGCTTTGGGCACCTCGGAGGTGGATGATTATCTGTTGTTTGATCTATCTGGCACTTACCAATTAAAAGAAAACATGACTCTTACAGGGCGTATCGAAAATTTGTTGGATGAAGATTATTTTGAGATTAATGGTTTTAATTCTCGTGGTAGAAGCTTTTATATTAAATTGAGCTATAATTTTTAGTTTCAATGGATATTGAAGAAAGAATAGAAAAATCCAAGACCTCTGTATTCAAAGCGGTTTTCCCCAATACTACGAATCATTACGATACCTTATTCGGAGGAACTGCTTTGCAATTGATGGATGAGGTTGCTTTTATTACTGCCACTCGCTTTACAAGAAAGCGGGTGGTTACGGTATCATCTGATAAAGTAGACTTTGCGCATCCAATACCTGCAGGTACATTGGTAGAGCTTATGGGCGCTGTCATACATGTGGGCAATACCAGTTTAAAAGTGCAGGTTGATATCTTTATTGAGCAGATGTATACTGATGAAAGAAAGAGAGCTATACAAGGAGAATTTACTTTTGTTGCCATAGATGAAAACAAAAAGCCAGTTTCTGTCTTATAGTAAAGTGAGTAAGAAAAAGAAGCCTACAGGAAAGCCATTGTATTATATTGAAAATGGCTTATATGTTTTTACAGAGGAGTATCATTTGCAAAGAGGGTATTGCTGTAAAAGCGGATGCAGGCATTGCCCTTATGGCTACAAAAAGTAGCTACAATTCATATTTAATTATCTACACTTCATTTCAAAAAACCATCAGTTGATTGAAATCAGCTTATTTCATTCTGTTTTATGACGTTCCTTTGATTACACTTTAAACCCGCATGTCATGAAAAAATTATTCACTCTAGTTTTAATAAGCGCAGCTTTCGCTGTAAGTGCACAAAATTATGAAGCTCCTAAAGAGGGAGTTAACCTTGTAGTTGATAATCCACAAGTAGTACTTGAGAAAGGATCATCTTATGATTTTGAAATTTTAATGGTAAGATCGGTAAGAGCCAAGCGTGCTAAGTTCGAAGCTCCAAGAGTTGTAGGGCCTAAAGCAATTGAATTCAGTGTTGAACAATCAGCAGAGAATTCCGATCTTTATACAGTAAGTGTGAATACAGCCAATGTGGAAGCTGGTAAATACTATTACTTAGTAGCTGCAAAGGGCAAAGGAATTCACAAAGCCAAAGGTTTGAGCATGAGCTTTGAAGTAACCGATGGCAATTCGGTAGCATCAACCAACTAAAATATGCCCAAATACCTCTTCAGGTTCTTAACAGCTGTTTTCGTATTCTTTTTCTTTAAGCTTACGAAAGCAGCTAATTTAGAAGAGGCATTACACTGGCATCAGGCTTCAACCAATTATATGATTTATACCGTAGCAGTAGTAATGCTGTTATGGGAAATATTGGATTACGCAGTAAACCATTTCTATAAGCGCGTAAATACCAAGCAACTTGAATTCAGGCCTTCGGTTATCTTTTTTAAAAGCGCAATGGTGTGTATTCCTTGCGTTTTTCTTTTTTCATACATCTTCAATTTTCATGTCATTTATTGGATCCCCGATGAATGCTGTACTGAAAACCCGCATTTTTTAAGTGACGCAGCAACTGGCTATGTCATGGGCCTTTTGATTATCTACTACCAACTTACCAAGCTTACTACTAAAGAAACTGTTAAAAACGCTCGTGAAAAAGAGGTGATTCAAAAAGAGCTATTGGCGGCAAAGTACGAAGGCCTTAAGAATCAGGTAAATCCGCATTTCTTGTTCAATAGCTTTAGCACATTGGCTTCATTGGTGGAGACTCATCCTAAATTAGCAGTAGAGTTTATCGATAAGCTTTCTGATTTATATCGCTATGTGTTGGAGCATGATACTGACAACCTAGTATCGCTACAAAAAGAGCTCGATTTTTTAAATGATTATATCTTCCTATTAAAAATTAGGCACCAGGATGGCATCAGAATTATTAATAATATGACGCTGCCGCTTGATAGGGTGAAAATTCCTTCTTTGTCACTTCAAACCCTGGTTGAAAATGCAGTGAAACACAATGCTTTTTCTGCTGATGAACCATTGGATATTGAAATCAGCAATGAAGATGACAGCTACATCACGATTAAGAACCCCCGAAAGCCCAAATCCAACCCTTTGGCAACCACAAAAATTGGACTGAAAAATCTCTCTAACCGTATTCAACTCACACTAAAAAAAGAGCTCGAAATTCGCGAAGATGATGGTAACTTTGTTGTGAAACTACCTATCAATTTGACTTGAATAAAACAGCTGTAATAGTAGAAGATGAAAAACACACCGCTGAGCGTTTAAGCGGCCTTATTTCTGATCTCACTTCAATAAATGTTGTTGCACATATTTCATCCGTAAAGGCTGCCATGCAATGGTTTGGGCAGAATGAACTGCCCGATGTTATATTTCTTGATATTCATTTAGGTGATGGAACCGGTTTCGATGTACTTGAATTTGTGGAAGGCTATCCTTACATCATTTTCACTACTGCCTATGATCAATATACCTTAGATGCCTTTCAATATAACAGTGTGGATTATCTATTAAAGCCCATAAAACCTAAGGAGCTGGCCAAGGCCATTCTAAAAATTGATAAAATACAACCACAGTCTTACGGCATGGCTGTTGATAAAGCCAGAAATCAGTTAGAGAAGAAATACAAAGGCCGATTTTTGTTTAAAGTAGGCTCTAAATACCAGCAGGTGCTGGCAAAGGATATTGCCTATTTCTATAGTAATGATGGGCTTAATTATGCCCGAAAAACTACAGGTGAAAATTTTGTTACAGATTGTACCATGGATGAACTGGAACAGGTGCTAGATCCTACTGACTTTTTCAGATGCAATAGAGGAATGATTATAAGAGCTGATAATATCAAAGAAATCCATACCTATTTTAATGGTCGGTTGCTGTTGGACTGCCAGCCGAAATTTGAATATGATGAGGTGCTGGTGAGTAGAGAAAAGGTGAAGGACTTTAAGAATTGGTTGGATGGGTAAGAAGCCCAAAATCCATATCAGCTGGTCAGGAGGGAAGGATTCTGCTCTGGCGCTTCATAAAATCCAACAATCTGATAAATATGAGATCGTTGGGTTGCATACAGTCATTGAAGAAGACTCAGGACGTGTGGGTATTCACAATATCAAAGAAGAATTCATAGCTGCTCAGGCTGAAGAGTTAGGTCTACCTCTCACCAAACTTTATTTAAAAAAGAAACCCATGGCTTATGATAAGTTGATGGTGGAGTATTACCAAAGCTTAAAAGCTGAGGGCATTGATTACGTCATGTTTGGAGATATTTTCCTAGAGGATCTCAAAGATTTTCGCGAATCATTAATGCGGAAAAGTGGAATGAGGGGTCTATATCCTCTTTGGAAAAAAGATTCAGAAAAGCTCATTTATGAATTCCTAAGTGAGGGTTTTAAAACAAAACTCTGTGCGGTAGATGCCAAATTTATTGATGCCCAATGGGTAGGTAAAGCACTAGATTCGGCCTTCATAATGGAACATTCGAATATTGATCCTTGTGGTGAAAATGGTGAATATCACAGTTTTGTGGTAGATGGACCCATATTTAAAAATCAGATACCATTAAAAGTAACTGATAAATATGAGCACGATTTCACTTTTAAGGTGAAAAATAAAAAAGGAGAAGAAGAGGTGATTAATGATAAATTCTACTTTGCTGAATTCGAGTTATCTTGAAGTAACTTTCTGGCAGCAGATTGGGGTGTAATCTTACCATCAGCCACTTTTTGCTTCAATAATTCCAGCTGATCTACAACCTTGGGACTATTATAGAAATTAATCAGGAGCCCTTGTCTAATGGCTTCGTTCATCCAATCTACATTCTGAACTTTTCGCTGTTGATCGAAATAGCCATTGGTTTTTAATTTGGCCTTATATTCTTCAATCATTTCCCAAATCGAATCAAGGCCCATTTTATCTACAGCCGAGCAGATGAGTACTTTAGGATACCAACCCGATTCTGAAGGAGGGAATAGATGCAGAGCATTCTGATACTCGTTTTTGGCTTGCTTACTTTGCTTTACATTTTCACCATCAGCTTTGGTAATGGCAATACCATCCGCCATTTCCATAATACCTTTTTTAATGCCCTGAAGTTCATCTCCGGCACCTGCGAGCATCAGTAGTAAAAAGAAATCTACCATACCTTTTACGGCTGTTTCAGATTGCCCAACGCCTACAGTTTCAATCAAAATCACATCAAAACCTGCAGCTTCACACAGCAACATGGTCTCTCTGGTTTTATTGGCAACGCCACCCAAAGAGGTGCCAGTGGGCGAAGGACGTATAAAGGCATTTGGATGATGCGCTAGTTTCTCCATACGTGTTTTATCACCTAAAATGCTGCCACTTGTTTTTTGGCTACTAGGGTCAATGGCTAAAACAGCCACTTTATGGCCCTGCTCGCATAAATAAGAACCAAATGACTCAATAAAAGTACTTTTTCCAACACCCGGTACACCGGTAATACCAATTCGAATAGATTTACCCGTTTTTGGCAGTATTGCATTCAAGACTTCCTCACTCAATTCACGATCAGAAAGTAAAGCACTTTCAATAAGCGTAATAGCACGACTTAGTGTTATGGTATCTCCACCTAAAACACCATTAATAAGTTCCTCTTTTGATAGACGCTTACGCATTTTAGCCATGCTCGAAAATAAAACAACTAACACAATTAAGTCAGCTATTCGTAATTTTTTATAATAATCACTATCTTGAACGCTGCATTTAATTAAGGCATTATGGCGAAGCAAAAAATCAAAGGAAGTATTTGGGTAGACAGTCTCTTTGCAACGGTATTTATTTACCTGTTTATGTATGTCATTTCGAACATTTCTGCATTTAAAATATTTGATGCCTTTGATTCCATCGGTCAGGCTTTGGAAGATATGGAGATGACGGATATCGCCTTCTCCCAGTTGAGAGAACCACTGCCTCCTGATACTTCAATTGTATTGGTAAATTTTGGCCCGTTAGACCGCCAGGGAATTGCCGATCAGCTCAAAATTATTGATAAGTACAAGCCCAAAGTAATAGGCATAGATAGTTTTTTTAAAGGCTATGGTTATGGCGGTACGGCTGAAGACACGTTAAAAACTTTATATCTCACTGAGGTACTTAACAATATTCAAGCGGAATTGGTGATGGTAGCGAAGGTGGAACAAACAGATTCATTGGCAGAAAAGTATGCTGGTGAGGAAATGTATGACTATTTATATTTATCTGACTCCATGTTCATTAAAAATGCGCATGCGGCAATTGCCAATCTGGATACGGATGCTGAGTTTCAAGATGATATTAAGATTTGCAGGAAGTTTCCACCTAAAAGAGAGGTGTTAGGAACAGGTGAAGAGTACCTTGCATTCGCAGCAAAAATGGCTGAATTATATGACCCATCAAGTACAAAACCTTTGTTAGAAAGAGATAAAGATTTTGAAATTATCAACTACCGGGGCGATTTCGTTAACTTCTTTGACCAAAGCCGTTTTTCAACTCGCTTCTATGCGCTGGATTGGTATCAGGTGTTGCAAGAAGATTTTGTGCCTGAAATAATTGAAGGAAAAATCGTTCTGTTTGGATACTTAGGTGAAGAATTTGGAGCAGCACAATGGGAGGATAAGTTTTTCACTCCTCTAAATACTAAAATAGCCGGTCGAGCCAATCCCGATATGTTTGGTCCTGTGATTCACGCCAATATCACGTCCATGATTTTAAATAGAGATTATGTAGATTCCTTAACTGAAACTCAGGAGATCGTGCTAGGGGTAATTTTGTGTTACCTGAACGTACTACTTTTCTCATTCATCTACAGAAATATGGGAGTGTGGTATGATGGTGCCACCAAACTAATTCAGGTGATAGAAGTAATGCTCATTCTATTTATTATTATTCAACTTTTTGCTACGGTAAGTTTTAAACTTGAAATATCGATAGGGTTATTCGCAGTAGCGTTGGCAGGTGATTTGCTAGAGGTGTATTACGGTGTTGTAAGAAACGCTGTGATGAAGCTAATGGATAGGGTATCTAAAAGAAAAAGAAAGGCGCCTGTAGTGAGTGAATAGCGAAAGATTTTATTTTACCTAGATTTAAAGTAATTTTAACCTTCAGTAAGATGTGCATGTAAGTTTTTTCAATAATTTTAACAAAAATTTATCAACCCCGCTTACCATTAACTTTTCTGCGGTATACATGTATAAGTTGATTAAAAAATATTATTGATTATTAAAAAAGTTAAATAATTAAGTTATGAAAAGGATTTTAGCAGTTGTATTGGCTCTTTTTGTTGCAGGAACTGTAGCATCGGCACAGAGCTATACGTTTAAAGTGTTGGCTAACAAAGGAAATAACAAAGTGAAGTCGGGTGCTGATTGGGAGTCGTTAAAAACGGGTGCTTCTTTAAATTCTACCGATGAATTGGAAGTATCTAGCGATGCTTATTTAGGATTGGTACACTCAAGCGGAAAAACATTAGAGCTAAAAGAGGCTGGCGTACACAAGGTTTCTGATTTGGCTTCAAGAATAAATACTGGTGGATCAAGCGTTGCCAGTAAATATGCTGATTTCGTTCTTTCAAAAATGTCTGCTGAAGGCAAGAAGAACAGATTAAGTGCTACAGGAGCTGTTCACAGAGGTAGCAATGATGCAATTAAAGTATTTATGCCTAGCTCGGTAGGTGTTTTCAACGATAAAGCCATTGTAAGATGGGATTCTCTTGAGAATGCAAGCACTTATATGGTAACTCTGAAAAATATGTTTGATGATGTATTACTATCAATAGAAACAAATGATCCTAACGTTGAAATAGATCTGACTAATGATAAAATTGCGAAAGAGAATGTAATTCTTCTTTCTGTGGCTAACAAAGCTGATGAGTCTGTTAAGTCTGGAACTTATGCAATGAAGAAATTGCCTTCTGCTGATGCGGAGAAAGTAAAAGCTTCTCTTAACTCATTAATGAGTGATGTTAATCAGGAGTCTGCGTTGAACAAGTACATTTTAGCAGGCTTTTATGAAGAAAATAATCTTCTGGTAGATGCTATGACGAGCTACGAAGAAGCTATGAAACTAGCGCCTGAAGTAAATAGTTACAGAGAAGCTTACATTGACTTCCTATTGAGAAATAGATTAGGAGGAGAGTAAGAGCTAAAATCAATAATATGAAATAAAAAAGGCTGCATTTGCAGCCTTTTTTATTTAGTCAATTTTAATGGTTTTTTTCTCCAGTTTCTTCTCATTTATAGGAAGTTCTACTTTAAGAATACCATTTAAATAGGCAGCCTTAATTTTTTCTTTATCTATGCTGTCACCAATTTTGAATGATCTTTTGAACTTGCCAAAGTTGGATTCTACTCTTGTGTAATTCGTACTTTCGTTGCGTTTACGCTCTCCTGAGATTGTTAAAGTGTCTTCATTCATGTTAATCTCAAAATCTGATTTCTCCAGACCTGGTGCCGCAACATGTAGTTCAAAGCTTTTGTCATTCTTAACAAAGTCTACAGCTGGCTCGAAATAATTTTCATTCCCGTTGTTAATGGCATTTTCCAATATGCTTCCAAATGTTGATGGAATGAAGTCGTTCAGTGGGTTGTATTTTACAATTTTCATAGTCTTATCGTTTTTGATAATCAATTAGTAAAAATTATACCATCAGTAAACGGAACTGTATAAAACTAAAAAATAATGACAAAATGACTTATTTAGAGTTAAATTGTTAAAATAATAAGACAAAATGACATATTTTAATTATTAATTGAGTAAATGTATATTCGTCAGATTATTGAAATCGCTTTATGACAGAATCAGTTAAAAACTTATTAAAGACATTAGGGCCGGGGATTGTATTTGCTGGAATGTGTATTGGAGTTTCTCATTTAGTTCAATCAACCCGGGCAGGAGCAGATTATGGGTTTGTTTTATTACCTGCAGTTCTTGCGGCCGTTATCTTTAAGTACCCATTTTTCGAGTTTTCTTCAAGATACACTAGTGCAACGGGTAAGAGTATTTTATATGGTTATGATAATTTGGGTAGATGGATATTGTGGTTATATGGAATAGTGAATGTTCTAACCATGTTTATAGTCACCGCGGCAATTGCCTTTGTCGCGGCAGGCCTAATGAGTACTATCCTTCAAGTGGAGATTGGTGCTGATGCGTTGGCAGCCTTAATACTATTGGTGTGTGTGATTATTCTTGCTGGTGGTAAATACAGTGCACTTGATGGTCTACTGAAAGTAGTGAGTACTGTTTTACTTATTAGCACTCTTGTAGCTGCATTTGTTGCATTCAATAAAGGCGTAAAACCTCCGGTTGAAGGATTTATACCCAATGAGGTAATGTCGGTGGTGGGTATAACATTTTTAATAGCATTGATGGGGTGGATGCCTACTGCTGTGGATATGTCTGCCTGGACAGGCCTTTGGGCAGAGGAGCGAGTAAAACAAACCAAATATATACCCACCCTAAAAGAAACACTGCTCGATTTTAACATCGGGTATGCAATTACAGGTGTTCTGGCTGTCGTATTTTTATCTCTTGGCGCATTGGTGATGTATGGTACAGGAATTGAATTGTCTAACAACTCAACAGGTTTTGCCAGTCAGCTAATAAGCCTATACACAACATCTATTGGAGAATGGAGCTATTTGATTATTGCTGTAGCTGCCTTCAGTACCATGTTCAGCACATCGATAACCGTATTAGATGGCTACGGTAGAGCCATGAATAAAGTATTTGTGATAATAACCGGGCAGGAAAAAAAATGGAATTATACTTTTTGGGTAGTAGTTGTTGCGCTAGGAGCTTACCTTGTATTAAGCCAATATTTAAATAATTTAAAAAGCCTAGTGGATTTAGCAACCACTATTTCGTTTGTTATTGCCCCGCTTGCAGCCATACTCAATTATAAGGTTATTTTTTCGAGTGAAGTGAATAAAGATTTACAGCCACCTTTGTGGCTAAAAAACCTGGCTAGGGCCGGAATTGTCTTTCTTTCAGTATTTACGCTTATCTATTTTTATGTCTTAATTGTGGGGCTTTAAATTTTTTAAAAAAAGGTATTGCAAAAAAGAAATTGAACTTCTAATATTGCAGACCATTTGGGAAAACAATCCCCCTTAGCTCAGTTGGTTAGAGCGGCTGACTGTTAATCAGTAGGTCCTTGGTTCGAGCCCAAGAGGGGGAGCAAAATTGAAAAAGGTAGTTACTAAGTAACTACCTTTTTTATTTTTAACTAATTAAAATTATAAAATGACAAAGGCTTTTTTATTCCTGTTATTGTGTTGCAATTCGATTATATGTAGTGGTCAGGTTAAAAAAGATGATTTAGAAGGACTTTGGATTCGGACAAAGACGGAATTTGTAAATAGTAATTATTTATTAGATAAAAATGATCCTCTAAATAGAATTTATAATTCTTTTGAATTTACTAGTAAAGGCAGACTAAGGATTTCGAATACTCCTTTTGATATAGGTGTAGAATTAGATTACGTATTGGATGAGTCTAGGTTAATTTATAATACCCAAAGATTAGTTGTTTCGTATTTGTCTGATTCACTCTTAATTCTTCAAGAGGATTTTAAACCAAATGGTATACATGCTCAACCTCTAAAGTATTTTTATTACAATCAGGATTACCTTAGCTCCAAAGATGAGTTGACTGAACCAATAGTAATCCAAAATGATACACTGATAATAAGTCCAGCATCTTCTAACGGGTTTATGACATTTTCGTCATATAAAATTGCCTATCCAAATGATGCTAAATATTATTTACCTACTCCCAGGTTTGATGGAGGGGAATTTACTTTAGAGAGATTTTTTCAAAACAACCTTGGGCTCTTACCAAATAAAAAGAAAAAGAATGAAGCGAAATTTAGCTTTGTTATTAATAAAAATAATGAATTGATTGAGTTCAAAATTTTAGAAGGAACTAATGAGAAATTAAATAAAGCTATAATGAGGGTTATTTATAAGACAAAGAAAAATTGGTTAGCTCCTACGTTCAATGGAGAACCCAAGCTAGCCGTCATGATCTTTAACTTAAAGCTAATTGAGCCAGCCAGTTTTAAGTAGGCTCTATAATGTTTAAGGCATACTTTTCGAGGATTTATAATTAAAATCTTAGCTATAAAAATCTTTCGTTCGAAATCCAATTTTTGTAGCACGATGTTGTGAAATTAAGTCCTATTCTAGCCGTCTCACAAGTGTATTTCTAATTCTAGTTTCAATAGTATTGTTCGCAATAATTGTAGTTAATTAATAATTTTCGATATATACGACCTCCTAAATATGAGTATAAAATTGGGGGATTCAAACATTGAATTTTTCACTTTATTAGGGGGATAATTGCGATATTCATTTCCAGTACCTTCACATGAAGGTATTCATTTTGTTACTTAATCTTTCAAAAATCAATAACAGCACATTATTGCGTTTTGGGAAGATAGTTGAAATAACAATTTGAATTAAGCTAAAATATCAAACTACAAATGGAGAAATTTAAGTTAGATAATACTATTAAAGTTTGTATTGTCGATAAAGATATTCGTTGGTCTCAGGCGGTTAAAATGCTTATTGAGGATAACTTAAGCCTGCGTGTGATAGATTTACATAAAGAATTTCCTAAAGAAAAGGTTTTTTTGGAAACGCAGCCTCATCTAGTGCTTGTAAATGTGGATGAGAATTCTGACTCTTACAAATTGATTAAGTCAATTAAAGTAAAATTACCTTTTATTCAATTTCTACCTTATTCTGATTCACCAACTGAAGAAACTATCTTGAATTTCATTGAACATGATTCAGGAGGATTTTTAATCAATGTAAAATTTGATTATAAGCAGCTAATTAAAGGCATTGTTAAACTTCAAGAGGGCAAACCAGCACTTTCACCAATAGCTAGTAGAGTTTTAGTTTCCAGCTTTTATAATCAAATACCAAAAAATTTAACAAAGAAGGAAATTGAAGTTTTGAATCAATTGAAAAAAGGTAAAAATTCTGCTGAAATAGCAAAATCACTCGATATTAAACAAAATACTGTTCGAGCTCATATGTATAATATATACGAAAAGCTTGATGTGAAGAATAAAGCTGAAGCAATAGCCCTATTAGGCTAATAGATTCACACCTCCCCCTTTTTTAATATACAATATCCACAATAATGCATTAAAAATTTTCCTCTCATTACTGTGAATTTAGTCAGATGGTGGGTATGCCCGCCATTGTGTTCATTTATTAACCTAAACATTACAGTATGAAGAAGTTTTTACTTTTTGCATTTATGTTGATGTTCGCATTCGCGTTCAGCGATTCGTGGGCTCAAGAGCGCACTGTGTCGGGAAAAGTCACCTCTATCGAGGATGGTTCATCTCTACCCGGTGTTAACGTTGTACTAAAAGGTACAACCACAGGTACTGTTACCGACATTGATGGTAACTTCAAGTTAAGTGTACCTTCTGATGGTGGTACGTTAGTATTTTCATTTATTGGATTGGCGACTGAAGAAGTAGCTATCGGTTCGCGATCTGTAATTGATATTCAGATGTCACCGGATGTTCAGCAGCTTTCAGAAGTTGTAGTAACAGCGGTAGGTATCCAAAGAGAAGCAAAAGCACTAGGTTACGGTGTAGAAAGAGTAGGAGGCGATAAAGTATCAGGTGTATCAGAACCAGATGCTTTGAGAGCGATGCAAGGAAAAGTAGCCGGTGTTAATATTGGAGGATCTAGTAGTGCACCAGGTAGTGCTACACGTATTACTATTAGAGGTAACTCCTCTTTATTAGGTAATAACCAGCCTTTATTCGTAGTGGATGGTATTCCTTACAATAATAACTCTAATGGATCAGGTCCGGGGTTCAATAGTGACCAGTTAACAGGAGGTGGAGCTTTTGGTAGCCGTTTCCAGGATTTAGATCCTAATAACATTGAGTCAGTAAACGTTCTAAAGGGAGCAGCGGCAGCTGCCTTATATGGTACCAGAGCTGCGAATGGAGTAATCGTAATTACTACTAAGACAGGATCTTCAGGTGCTAGTAAAAAAGGACTAGAGATTTCTTACACAGGTAACTTTGCCATGGAAGAGGTTGCAAACCTTCCTGATTACCAAAATTCGTATGGAACGGGAACGAACTTCAACTATCAGCAAGTGAATGGATCATGGGGAGCACCATTTGTTGGAGCGAAGCCTTATGCGACTACTACTGAGATTCCACACTGGTATGATGGAGTGATAGGCTTTGAGGAATTATGGGGTACAACAGTACCATACAGAGCTTATCCCGATAACGTGAAAGATTTCTTTCAGACAGGAACATTTCTTGAGAACTCATTAAGAGTATCGGGAGGTAATGAGAAAGCTCAAAGTACATTAGTTGTATCGAGAGCGAAGCAGGAGGGTATAGTGCCCAACACTCAGTTTAATCGTACAAACGTTAGTTTAGGAGGTCAGACTCAGTTGGACAACGGACTTAACGTAGGTGGTAATTTACAATATACTTCTTCCGTTCAAGAGTCGTTCCAGGGAGGAGCCAACAATGCGATTGGTAATGCATCTGCTTTTGCCAGAACGTTGTATTTAGGACGTAACTGGGATTTACATGGCCAGCCTTTCCAGAACCCATTAACAAATGCTTCTGCATTTATGGTTGGTCCTGCTACTGCAGATAACCCTTTATGGTCTGTTGAGAATGCAGGTATTGAGTCAGAAACAGATCGTTACGTAGCTTCCTTCAACTTGAGCTATGATGTATTGGATTGGTTAAACCTTACTTACCGATTAGGAGTGAATGGCTACAATCAAAGTACCGTAGATTACTTCCGATCAGGATCAAGAGGAGCTGGTGGATCGGGTCAGATCATCAATGTGTATGATCGATTCCAGGAGATAGAGTCGAACTTTATTGTGACAGTGACTAAGGATATCACTGAAGATATTAGCTTCAGAGGTATATTAGGACACAATATCAATCAAAGAACAGCAGAATCCCAGCGTTACATAGGAGTTGGTTACGTAGATTTCTTCATTAACGATATTGACAATACCAACTCGGTAATCCCAGGTGGCGGAGGATTTTCTCAGCGAAGACTGGTAGGAGCTTATACTGATATGAATTTTGGTTACCGAGACTTTTTGTTCTTGAACTTAACGGCAAGAAATGACTGGTCTTCTACCTTACCTGAGGATAACAGAAGTTTCTTCTACCCAGCGGTGAGTACCTCATTTATCTTCACTGATGCGTTTGATTTACAGTCGAATGTCTTGTCTTTTGGTAAGATCAGAGCAAGCTGGGCCCAGGTGGGTAACGATACAGCACCTTACCAGATTGTACCGGTATTTTTGTTGAATGCCAATGGTTTGGCCCAGGCAGGAGCTACTGCATTACCATTTAATGGTACTTCAGGATCTACGTTATCAAATATTGCAAGAGATCCCAACTTGAAGCCTGAGCAGACTTCAGAAATAGAGTTTGGATTGGAGACTAAGTTCTTCAACAATCGATTAGGCATTGATGTGGCTGTGTATGACAGAAGGTCTACGGATCAGATTGTACAGGTAGCCATTCCAGATGAGACAGGATTTACTTCGTTGTTAACGAATGGTGGTGAGTTGAGTAATAAAGGTATTGAGCTTACGTTAACGGCTACTCCATTGAAGTTGAGTAATGGATTCCAATGGGATTTTGTAGGTACGTTTACGCATAATAAGAACGTGATTGAGTCATTACGACCAGGTTCTAGTGAATTGGTATTAGGCAATACCTTTGGTGGATCTGTACAATCAGTACATCTTCCTGGCGAAGAGTATGGTTTGATTCGAGGAAGTGTGAACTCACGTGACGATGAAGGTAATTTATTAATTGATCCATCTAATGGGCAGTTGATTCCGGCATTGAATCCTGAGATTATAGGCAACCCGAACCCTGATTTCATTG
Source organism: Fulvivirga lutea (assembly GCF_017068455.1). Taxonomy (NCBI): domain Bacteria; kingdom Pseudomonadati; phylum Bacteroidota; class Cytophagia; order Cytophagales; family Fulvivirgaceae; genus Fulvivirga; species Fulvivirga lutea. Next base: position 93,598 of record NZ_CP070608.1, on the reverse strand, counting down.
TGGGTATAACGAACTCATTCAGCTGGAAAGGGCTATCGTTGTCAGCAGTACTTGACTGGAGACAAGGAGGAGATTTGTATTCGGTAACGAACCTTTCTTTATTGGGTAGAGGTGTAACAAAGGACACTGAGGACAGGGAAGTTAATAAGATCATCCCAGGAGTTTATGGTGATCCTAACACGAATGAACCTATCCGTGATGAGAATGGTGACAAGATACCAAACACCACGATGGTGGAAGTAAACACCCTTTACTTCGGTCAGTCATTTGCGATTAATGCTCAGGATGAGTGGTCTATTTGGGATGCGACCGTGGTTCGCTTGAGAGAGGTGACATTGGGCTATACGCTTCCAAAATCTTTATTGGAGAAGACTCCATTTGGATCGGCTAAGGTGACTTTATCAGGTAGAAACTTATGGTATAATGCCCCTAATTTCCCAGAGGCGTCAAATTTTGATCCAGAGGTAAGCCAGTTTGGAAACACCAACTTGCAAGGATACGAGTTTACTTCAGCGCCTTCGACAAGAAGATATGGTGTAACAGTTAACTTAACTTTTTAAGAAATAGTTATGAGAAATTTATTTAAACTAAAGATATATACACTAGCATTATCAGTAATGGTACTTGCTGGATGTGAAGAGAACTTTTTGGACATCAATGATGATCCGAATAACCCTTTGTCTGTGCCTACTGGTCAGTTAATGACGGCAGCGCAGACGAATATGTCCTATACTTTCGCTAATGGTAGTGGTGGTTTAGGGTTGTATACGGGTACGATTGTGAAGCACTGGGTTCAAAGAGGTACCTTGAATGATTATTCATTACAAGGGACAGACTTTGCAGTGACGACAGGCTGGCAGAGTATTTATGCAGGAGCGATGACTGATCTTCAGGTTGCTATAGAGCAAGCGACAGAAGAGGAGGACTTTGCTACTCTTGGTGCGGCACAATTAATGAGAGTTTACATTATGTCCCATGTTGTTGACTTATGGGGAGATGTACCTTACTTTGAGATTGGTCAGGGTGCAGGGAACGAATCACCAACCTTTGATGATGGTTTAGCAGTATACAATGATCTGTTTACTTTACTGGAAACAGGGTTAAGTAATTTAGAGGCTGGAGTCGATGGTTCAGTAAAGGGAGATTTAATCTATAGTGGTAGCGCAGATAGTTGGATAACGTTTGGTAACAGTCTTAAGCTGAGAATGTTGAATAACGTAAGGCTTCAGCGAGATGTGACAGCGGATGCTCAAGCAGCGATTACTGACGGGGTCATAGAGGCGATAGCTGATGATTTTGAATTAGACTATGGAACGAGTTTCAACCCTGAGAACAGGAATCCAGGATTCTCATTTGAGTGGACAGCAGGTAATGGTAATTACATAGACCCATTCTTTTTTGAGACATTGAGAGGGCAAGATACGTTTGCCCATGGCGGGTTGTTACCAGCAGGAGCAGGAGTAAGGGATCCACGAATTCCATACTACATTTTTAACCAGCTTCCAGCAGGTTCAGGTGATGCAGATGCAGAGAATCCATGTGCCTACTGCCCTTCAAGAAGTGGTTCAGCATTCTTATCGATTTTTTCTCATTCATTCAATATAGACCCTAATGAAGGCTTTGATCAAAGTAATTCACAGTCTTTAGCAGGGTTATACCCGCTGGGTGGAAGATATGATGATGGAGATGGTGGAACAGCTTCGAATGCTGCTACTTTAAATGCAGGTCAGGTGACTGGCCCGGGTAACACTCCTCAGCGATTGTTAGATGCGAGTGAAGTGTATTTCATACGAGCGGAGTTAGCTCAGGTAGGTGTGACAAATGAGACAGCTCGGGATTTATTTTTATCAGCGCTGAACACTTCATTTGCCAAGGTAAATGCGGTAGCTAATTCAGCAGGAGCACCTACCATGTCAGCAACAGCAATCTCAACATATGTGAACGCTGTAATGGCTAACTATGATGCGGCTTCACCAGCAGGGCAATTGGAGTTGATCATGGTTTCTAAGTGGTTGGCCCAATTTGGTAACTCTACTATCAGCTACAACGATATTCGTAGAACGGGCTTCCCTCGATTGCACGATGGTAATACAGATAACTTGAACGTAACCGTTCAGACAAGACAATTTCCTGTTTCATTACCTTATGACATCAATAACTTACAACTCAACGCAGCAGCGCCAAGCCAAAGAGTTATTGCTACAGACAGGGTATTTTGGGATGTTAATTAATCTAAAAGATTTTAAGAATGAAAAATATATTTAAATATTCATTGATACTTTTCTCGCTGGTGTTCTTTGCATCATGTGAGGACGAGGATACACAAAGGATTCCTACTGATGATCTCGGTACGGGTCCAAATGTAAGAATAGTGTTAGACCAGGACTTCTTGTTTATCAACCTGGATGATTTATCTTCAGCCAAGTCGGTTTTCGAGATTTTTTCAGAGAATCCGAATGATATAGCTCAGGTAGATATATCAGTGTCGTACACATCACAAGATGGGACAGTAACGACAGGTTCAGTGGTATTGGAGACCGTAACCGGAGCTGAGATTGCTGCTGCTGGTGGTAACTTGACAGGTTTGGAGATTACTGCTACTGAAATTGTAAATGGGTTAGCAGAGCTAACTTCCCTGAATGATATCGGTGGTGGTGATTTATTTACGTTCACCAATACTACCACAATGGTTGACGGTAGGGTATACCCTGAAGCGACAATAGGTGGTAACTCGAATGTAACGCCCAATATTGTGAATTCAGCGGGTACAACTAGTTTTACGTCTAACTGGCAGTTATATGTAGGTTGTGCTTCACCGGTTGAGGATATCGTGGGTGAGTATTCCAGCGAGATTACTGAGTCTAATTATGGGGGATTTATCGGATCGTCAAACCCAACCGTCAATATTAGGTTCAAAGGCCCTGAGCCATTCAGGTATGAGATATCGGATATTTCATCGTTGGCGTATGTTCCTTTTGGAGGTACTGCTTACCCTGCAGATATCTATGATATTTGCGGTGCACCGGTTATGTTCCCTACAAATACTTTTGGTGGCACTACGCAAACGGGTCCAGGTTCTTGGGATCAGGCAAATGGAATTTTATCCATTCCAATGTTTGAAGCAAATAATGGATTGAGTTGGACAGTTGTTTTAACTAAAAAGTAATTAAAAGATAGAGAACATGAAGAACTTAATATATATACTCATGATAGTAGCTGCAAGTCAGCTACTATCATCATGCGTGGATGACTATCAGGATATTCAAGAACCACCGTTACTGGATGCTCCAGCTATTTTTAGTTTTACAGTCTCGGATGAAACAGTTCCAACAGGCGGTTCTACTACCATTACATTATCAGTAGTAGATGCACCGGCAGGTTTGGCAGAGGTGACATTAACAGATGTTGATCAGTTTGGTGTAGGTGTAGGAGGAAGCTTTTCAGTTACATCTGCTTTTGCAGGGATTACTGAAGGGGACGTTGTAGTGGAATACACGGCACCAAGTGATTTCTCCCAAGGCATCATTACGCTAATTGTTACAGTTACTGATTCACAGATTAGAAATGGAGAAGATGTTAGTAAGAGTGCATCGATAGAGACAGATGTACTTATTACTTGTGCTCCATTAGATAATAACTATGCAGTGAACACAGTAATTGGTTTTGATGACTTTGATTCAGGTCCGTATAATTTTTCTGAATTATTATTGGCAGTAGACTGTGGTGATAATTATTTTGTTGAAGACATATCAGGAGGTCTTTGGAGTAATGATTACAATGAAGAGTATGGAACATCTGCAAGAAATGCTCTTATAACAGTTGATGAAGATACCAATGTTGTAACTTGGACTAACATGGATGGCATGCCTGTCAGTGATCAGTTTGGAGGGACTATAATTCAAGACCCGGATCAACCTGATAGTAATTATGATCCTGCTACCGGAGTTATTACCATTTATTGGTTTGCCACTGAGTTTGGTGAAAATGGAGTTACAACCTATACACCTACCTCAGTAAATTAGTTTTAATTTGAACTAGAACAAAAAAGAGACCCACTTCGGGTCTCTTTTTTTATGATACAATTAGTCTGTTACTCAATGACAACCGCTCACCTATAACTCACCAACCCAAAATCATGCTCCAAATGACTGTAATCATTATACGTGCTTACAGATAAGCCACTTTTACCCACTAGAATTTTGGTGATGCTGGTGTTAATTATTCGATTTTGAATATCAATAAATGCGCTCTCTTTTAAGCCGAGTGCTATCATAACAATAACCGATATTGGACCTCCCGAAGTGAAAACAACAGCATTATCTCTTGATGATAATTTAGTAGCAGCATTCTCTAATTCGCCCCAGATATTTTCCTTAAACGATTTCCAACTAATGGAGTATGCATGTTTATTTTCCATCCAATCTAAGATGGATTGATTCAAAATATCCTGAAGTGCTTTTAGGGGTGAGGGATGGCTTCTAATATGATTACTAAGCTTACTGAAATCTGAATATTCAGGATTGTATTTTGATAGTAGCTCTTTGTGGTCATACTCGTTCCAATGGCCAGAATATTTGATTTCAGCATTTAGTCCAAATTCATTCAGGCAATATTTAGAGGTCTCCTGATGCCTATTCAATGTTCCTGAGTGCACACTAGTAAAGTGGAACTGACGTTCTTTAAGTGCTCTGCCAACCAACTTAGATTGTTGGATGCCTAAATCAGTTAGTTTATCATAATCGCTCTTAAAAAAGTTTGCCTGGCCATGCCTTATCAGATAAATCATAGCCATATGCTACCTCTTTTGTTTAATGATGTTTTCACAAGTACGAATCATATAGATTGAGGCAATCCAGAAATTTTTAAAGGCCTTGTTAGTAGTAAAACCTTTAGAATAGCGATAATATATTTGTTGTATAATTCCAGCCAACCTGAAGATTCCGTAAACACGATAAAATCTAAAATCTTCAATTTCTCTACCTGTACTTTTTGTGTAGTAGTTAATTATTTCCTTTCTCGTCATCATGCCAGGAGCATTACTTGGCTGCCGTCTTAAAGACTTGATGAAAAAGTCATCATTTTCTTCTACCCAGTAAGCCAGACTGTTACCCAAATCCATCAATGGATCGCCAATGGCAGCTAGCTCCCAATCTAAAACGCCTAATATTTTCGAAGGATTATTAACATCTAACACCACATTATCAAGGCGAAAATCGTTGTGAACGATGCATAATTTTTCCTCGGCAGGCATGTTTTGCTCCAACCAGTGCATTACTTTTTTACCGGAAGGCACGTTCCAAGTTTTGGCATCGCTAAAACGCTTGTTCCAGCCTACTATTTGTCGCTCTATGTACCCTTCGCCTTTGCCCAGGTCATCTAAACCTTCCTTTTCATAATCTACATTATGCAGTTCAATTAATTTATCCCAAAAAGAATGGCAAATTTCTGATACTGTCTTTTCATCCCAATTAACCTCCCTAGGGAAATTCTTACGTGGGATGATTCCTTCCAATCTTTCCATCACATAAAAGGTAGAACCTAAGACAGACTCATCATCGCATAGTGCGATCATTTCAGGAACGTATGGATAATGAGGTTTTAACTTTTTTTGAAGTTCATATTCTCGAGGCATGTTGTGTGCACCCGCAGCCTTTTTCCCTAGCGGAGCCCTTCGTAGAATCAAATCCTGATTCTCAAACTTTAGTCTGTAAGTCCAGTTTGAAGCGCCACCCGAAAATTGAGTGATGTGTGGGGTAGAATTTATAGTAGGTAAGTGATTTTTTAACCATGGTAGTAGCTTCTCTAAATCCAGCTCTTCACCACTTCGCTGATCAGTTTCAAGGTCTTTAATTGATGTGCTCATTGATTAGGATAAATACTTTTTAAATTCCAGTCGTGAGATCATTCCAAGGTGCACTTCGTCAGGACCGTCAGCAAGGCGCAGCGCTCTGGCTTGAAGAAAAAAACTGCTCAATGGAAAATCGTCAGATAAGCCACCACCACCATGAATTTGCATAGCCATATCTGTTACTTCTTGCAAAACTTGCGGAGCTACTACTTTGATGGCAGAAATTTCTGTCATGCTTTCTTTTATACCGAACTGATCTATTTTCCAGGCGGCATAATGTGTAAGTAAGCGAGCCTGATCAATAGCCACTCGCGCCTTTGCAAATCGCTCTGCATTACCACCAAGTTTTGCTAATGGTTTGCCGAAAGCCTCTCTGGTTCCACTTCGAATAATGGCGAGCTCCAAAGCTCTTTCCGCAGCTCCTATGCAGCGCATGCAATGATGGATTCTGCCTGGTCCAAGTCTTCCCTGGGCAATAGCAAAGCCAGCTCCAAAATCCATAATAATATTCTCTTTGGGTACACGAACATTGTTGAAATACACTTCGCCATGACCGGCTGGTGCATCATATGCTCCGAAAGTAGGTAGCATGCGCTTAATTTCAACACCGGTTGAGTTTAAAGGCACCAGCACCATACTATGCTGTTTGTGTCTTTCATGCAAACCACTTGTTTTGCCCATTACAATAGCTATTTGTGCTTCAGGATGACCGAGGCCTGTAGACCACCATTTCTTTCCATTAATCACAATTTCATCGCCATCAGGCGCAATACTGGTTTCAATATTAGTAGCGTCAGAAGAAGCAACATCGGGTTCCGTCATGCAAAAAACAGACTTGATTTCGCCATTAAGTAATGGCTTGAGCCATTTTTCTTTCTGCTGCTTGCTGCCAAAATGATAGAGCACTTCCATATTGCCGGTATCTGGAGCATTACAATTAAATATTTCGGCAGAATTATAGATTCTGCCCATTTCTTCAGCCAAAGGCGCATAGTCTAGCACACTTAAGCCTTCGCCTAACTCGCTGTCTGGTAAAAAGAGATTCCATAGCCCTTCACTCCGCGCCTTTGTTTTTAACTCCTTTAGTTTGGGGTGTTCTATCCATTGTTTCCAGTTACTATCTGGGTTATTGATTTTATTAAATTCCGCCCATTCTTTCTCGAAAGGATAGACATTCGCTTTCATAAAAGTCTTTAACTTTTTCAGATACTCCTGTGATTTTTCAGATGGATTGAAGTTCATTTTTTTAGAGCTTTTTTAACATTTTTAGGGAGGCAAATGGCATCATTAATTTAAATAGATACCATGGCCAAAAAGGTACATAAGCTTTATTTTTTTCTTTATTAATCGCTTTTACCAAAAGTTTGGAGCCTTTATCCAGATCAATCATAAAAGGTGGTTTTTTAGCTACATTGTCCGTCATTTCGGACTGAATGTACCCTGGAAATATGGTTGAAACTTTTATTGGCTTATACAGTAAATCTACCCGCGCACCTTCAGCCAAACTGGCTAACCCAGCTTTGGTGGCTGCATACACATTAATTGGACCTCGATATCCTCTAAATGCCGACATACTGGAAATTGCTACTAAGTGACCGTCATTCTGTGCTCTGAATATTTCTAAAGCAGCTTCGAATTGACTTATAGCTCCGCAAAAGTTTGTGACGGCCGTTTGCATATTCTGCTTATGATAACCTGTACCTAGCGATGCTCCTTTACCCATACCGGCATTCACAATTACTCTATCCAGCTTTTCACCAACGTCTTTAAAGTCCTGATTAAAGGCTCTGAAAACCTCAAATACTTCTTCCGGTATGGTAACGTCTAATGAGCGAAGAAATACTTTGATGGATGGATTAATTTCTAAAAGTTCTTTTTTGAGAATTTCGAGATTTTCTACTCTCCTTGCGCACAATGCTAAATTGCAACCTTGCCTGGCAAACTCTAAAGCCATGCCTTTTCCCAAACCGGAACTTGCGCCAGTGATGAGTATGTTTTTTCGTTTTTTCATTCAGTTGGGTTTAGTCCAATAGATAGAAAGGTACAAAACGAAAAGCTTTTTTTAATGATTATTTGGCCCTAGTTAAGCTTAACAAATTATATAACTAACTTTTAATTGAGATAAACAGTAATTATGATGCTTTAGGTAAGCATATCTGCTACAGTTTTTAGAAGGATATCCTCTTCAAACGGCTTGTTCAGTTTTATACTGTTAGAAATGTATGAAACATCTTTTAGTGTTTCAGGATCTGTAAGAGCACTCATAAAAATGATGGGAACATTACTAAATTTTCTAATGATTGAGGCACTTTCAATTCCGCTCATTTCGCCTTCCAACATGATATCCAATATCAAGAGATCTGGCTCTTGTTCCTTTACCACCTGCTCTACTTCTTCACCATACTTAAGCTTACCAATAACCTTATAACCGTGGTTATCCAATAATTTTTGCAAATGCAAGGCAATTATTAATCCATCTTCAACAACTAATACTTTACGCATTTATGGGAAATTTAATGTTGAACGTTGTGCCATTTTTATTAGAAAGGTTTAGTTCACCCTTAATTTGTTTCGTAAACAAACTGATAAGTTGCAAGCCGTAAGAGTCTTCCAATGCGCCCAATTTACTCGTAGAAATGCCAATACCATCATCAGCTACAGTTAAGTTCATCTTGTCCTTCTGTTTTTTTAAGTATACTTTAATTCGTCCTTTTTTAGTTTCGGGGTATGCATATTTTATTGCATTTGAGATGATCTCATTCACGATGAGGCCAACGCTTAAAACAATGTCAATATTAATTAGACTAGAATCCATTTTTAGATCAAGCTCATAATCCGATTCTGAATCTGAATACGTATGAACCAGATTATGCACTAGGGTTTTTAAATAATCTTTAATATCTAATTTATTTACACCCTTCATCTGAAGTAGTTGTTCATGAATGGCTGAAATAGATTGAATTTTTGTACTTGTCTCCTTTATGAATGATTTCAAATACTCATTTTCATTCATGTTTTCTTTTAAAAAGAGTAAACTGATAACCATTTGAAGGTTATTCTTAATTCGATGGTGCAACTCTTTGAATAATGTATCCTTTTCATCAAGAGCTAATTCTAATTTATTCTGATTCTCGATCAGAGAAGTTAAGTCCAGATTAATGCCAAATAAGCTTTTTACGGTACCATCCTTTTCTAATGTTCTGGCCGCACTAGATCTAATATGCTTTACCTTGCCACTTTTGGTTTTAATTCGGTATTGATAGGTTACTTTTTCGCCTTGTCTGGCTTTGGTCATTGCATTTTCCATTAACTGGCGATCTTCCGGATATAGTATTTCCCAAAATATGTTGATTTTATCGCTTAATTCAGTGGTAGGGATTTCAAATATATTGTAAGTCTGTTCATTCCAGTAAAGCTCATCAGTATCTAAAGTCCATTCCCATATCCCCATATTAGATGTTTCAATGGCGAGGTTTAATTGTCGTATAGTTTTTTCTAACCTCTCCTGGTATTTGGCTACCTGACTAACATCCATATTTATGCCCATGAATTTAATCACATCACCTTTCTCGTTCAAAACAGGTGCACCTGACGCATAAATATGTTTAGTGCCACTTTTTGTTTTGATTCGAAACTTCACATCACGTACGGTTTTTCCATTGGCTATCTTGGCCATTTCTTTATCTGCCGTAACTAAATCTTCAGGGAATACTTTGGATCTGAAGTCTTCTATAGTATGGCGGAAGGCAGAAGGGTTAAGTTCAAAAATCTTGAACATCTGGTCGTTCCAGTCCATCCGATTATTTTTCAAGTCAAGCTCCCATACTCCCATTTCGGCTGTTTCAATACCTAGGTTTAATTGTCTAAGTGTATTTTCAAGATTAATTTCAGCCTGTTTGGTTCTGGTAATATCCATCATGATCCCTACAAGACGATATGGCTTATTATCTTTATATTCAACGGTTATCTTGTCTTTTATCCATAAATATTCTCCACTTTTAATTCTAAAACGATACTCTATTTCATGATTGACTCTCTTGAAAATCATAGTCTTATGAAAGTTGAGAAGCCTTTTTTTATCAGCTGGATGAATTCTATCAATCCAAAAATTACTATCCGCCAACCATTCTTTAGGGTCGTAACCAAAAATTTTAAGACACTGACTACTTACAAAGTTGTTAGTTTGATTGGTGAAATCAGTTTCCCACACAACACCATCTAGCGAGTTGAGAAGAGATGCATATCTATCCTTTAAATAAACAACCTCATTTTGCACATTTTTCAGGTAAGTTGTATCCATCAAAGTGCCCGTAACACGTACTGCCTTTCCATTACTTGCACGAGTAATGTAGGCTCTCACTAAAACATATATATAGTGACCTTTAGTGTGAAGTCTCCTTGATTCAAGTTCAAAAACATCCCGATCTGATTCTATGGCATCGTTAACAGCATTGGTAATTCTATCTCTATCCTCCGGATGGATTAAATTTTTCCAATATTCGGTATCTGTGCTGGTGTTAGGTGGGAGTCCGAGAATCTGGAAGTAACGATCGCTATATTCTATTGTATTTTCAATTAAATCCCAATCCCAAAAGCCATCATTCGAAGCCTTTAATGCTAATTCATATTTCTCTTTAAGTGATAAGATCTCCTTTTTTTGTAGTACATCATCAGTGATATCGTAATTAACGCCAATTACAATATCTTCGCCATTGATTACTACCCTGTGACCTTTGGCCTGAATATGTGCTACCTGACCAGAAGGTTTTATTATTCTAAAGGAATAGTCTAACTCAGTAATTTTATTTTCTACGATATTTCTGATTTTCTTTTCTATGAATTCTAAATCCTCCAGAAACACCATACTTTTCCAGGATTCAAAGTTTCCATCGAAAGATTTAAGTCCATATAACTCAGATTGGTAATCGTCCCATTCAATTTTATGTGTGGTTAAGTTCCAGGTCCAAACACCTAATTTTGCAGCTTTATTGGCTAAGGTGAGCCTTTGTGTTAACTCATTTTTTGCAAGTTCTAATTCTTTCCGCTCTGTTATAAGGTACCGAATTGAGAGATACTGTTCAATCTTACCATCGATATCGAAAATTGGGTTAATAACGGTATCTACCCAGTAAAAGCTTCCGTCTTTTGCTTTGTTTTTAACATCTGCACGCCATGTTTTTCCTTTAGCCACTGTTTTCCACATACCAGCCCAAAACTCTTTTGGGTGATATCCTGAATTAATTATGCTGTGACTTTTGCCTATAAGTTCTTTTTTGTTGAATCCACTAGCCTTACAAAACTCTTCGTTGGCGTGAATGATTATCCCCTTTTTGTCAGCAATAGAAACTAAGGCACTCTTGTTGAGAGCGTTGGTAACAGACAAATAATTATTGCGTTCAACTTTAGTCTTTTCGTATAAATCTTTTAGTTCAGTAATATCTATTACGCGTAGAATATAGTAGTTCAAAACTCCATTTTCACTTTTAATCGCTTTGCAGGTATTTCTATATACTTTATCATAAAAAGGAACTTCATAATGTATTGTCTCATTATTCTTTATACTCTTAATAGCTTTTTTTAGACTATTATATACTGCCGGTAACAATACGTCTTTTGAGTCTTTACCAATAAACGTTGATGGGTCAATGCCATGTTCTGCATAACCTTCACCTTCGGTAAATAGTATCTTTAAATCTTTATCGATGAGACTAACAGAGCCGTTAGGATAATTTTGTGCTAATAGTTCAAATTGGCTTTGAATTTCCAGAGCTTTAATTAGAGTCTCTTTCTTTTCTGTTACATCCAAAATAATGGCGCTGTAAAACTTTGAATTACCTTCTTCTGCAAGACTTAAATGGACCTCTACTGGATAGGTGCTTCCATCTTTTCTCAGGTGTATAGTCTCAAATTGAATTTTTCCACTCTCACCCTTTGATAGTGGTTTAAGCAATCGTTTAAAACTCTTCAAATTGTATTCAGGCTTAATATCTAGTGGTGTCATCTGCTCCATTTCTTTCATTGAATATTGCAGATTGGCTAAAGCACACTGATTTACATATTTAAATTTGAAATGGTCGACATCGAAAACATAAATTTCATTTAAGCTTCGCTGTACAATATTGCCAAAACTGAGTTCAACTAGTTGACTCTCCAATACAATAGAATGACCATTAAAGGAGTACTTCTTATCTTCCGTTATTAACCAAACTTCATCTTTTTGAATGGTATTTACATCTTTCGCTAACCTTTTGTATTTAAGATTACTTGGCGTTAGGTTAATGATGGTTTCTAGGGAGTCGTTTGGGATATTGAAGATTATGAATGTCTCACCGCCAATAGCTGAATCAAGCTTTTTCTTAATACTTTTTTTGCTTGTAAGGCGGGAATCAATAAAACATACATTCATATTTACGAGCAGATTGATTGAGAAAATCAGTTTCAATTTAGGAAGACAATTATTTAAATGCTCTACGTATATCTACCTATTTTAAACCATTTATTGGCTGACTATCAGCTTCTTAAGTTACTAGTAAAAAAGTGCCTGAAATAGTGAATTAAGAGGGTAAATTATATTTTATTAACTTAATTCTTCTTGTATTTATTGATTCGATGCTTACGAAATAATATTAGCTAATATCAGTAGATCTACGGATCAATATTTTTAAAATATTAAGCGAGCTTTAACCGTGGCAAATTTGGCAGCACATAATCACTTAGTAAAGTACAAAAGTCTATTAGAAAATATCATTGATAAGAATGATGCTATTCTTGTTATGGATGATTCAGAACGGCTACTTTTCATAAGCAAATCAGCACAGAAAGTACTAAATCAGTATACAATAGATATTCCGGAAGTAGGCGGCCAGGTAAATTTTGAAGCGTTAAAAAAAACTATTGATAGCAGGTATGTATGTGATGAGAATAAAATCTCTGTTGATGATGCTAAACTTTCTATTGTAAGGATTAAGCCATTAAATGATTTAAAAGCTTTTGACCTTTATAAGTCGGTGGCAGACCAATCTAGAGATGCGATAGTAATAACTGATGCAAACCTTTCGAATGGAGGCCCTCGAATTGAATATGTGAATCAGGCCTATTTAGATTTAACAGGTTATGAACTAAAAGAAGTATTGGGCAAATCACCCAAAATAATGCAAGGCCCTAAAACTGAACGGAAGGTTTTAGATAGGTTAAAGGAAAACTTAGAAAATAACGAGCCATTTTTTGGCCAAACCTATAATTACCGAAAAGACGGTTCTGAATTTATTAATGAGTGGAAAATTACTCCTATTGTTTCTGCTGAGGGTCAGGTAATTAAGTATTTGGCCACCATTAGGGATGTAACAGAAAGGGAACTAGCGAAAGATAAACTCCAAAGAAATGAACTAAGACTTTCATCCATTATAGAAAGCAGCGAACGCTCATTACTTATGTATGATACAGAATTTATTATTCGCTCATTCAACAAGAAGTTCGCAGAGAGATACTATTTGGAGCAAAAGCTGAAAGTGATAGAAGGCAAAACGCTTGATACATTTTTAGATGAAGAACAACTGCATTTTATCAAACAGAATACAGAACGTGCTTTTAAAGGGAAAATAGTTCAGGTTGAAGCGATTAATACTTTATTTAAAGATGATCAATACTACGATTTCAGCTTTAACCCTATAAAAGGAAACAATGGCATTGTGGGGTTTATACTCACCTTCAGAAATATTGATAAAGAAAAGCGAGCAGCACTTAGCATAGAAATAAATGAAAGAAAGTATCGCACTATAGTTGATTCACTTGGTGAGGGAATAGTACTACAAAATAAAAGAGGTGAAATCATAGAATTTAATAATTCCGCTCTTACTATTTTGGGTTTAACGAGTGATCAGCTACTAGGAAGAAACTCGTATGACCCAAAATGGCGAGCGATAGATACTGAGGGGAATGATTTTCCAGGTGGAGAGCACCCAATATCTAAATCGTTGAGCGAAGGTGTTTCTATTGATAGATTCATTATGGGTATTCATAAGCCAGCTGGTCAATTGACTTGGCTTTCTGTTAATAGCAGACCCATTACAAATGAAAAGGGAGAGGTAATTCAAGCTGTGGCATCCGTTAATGATATAACAGAGGAATATCACTTAAAGCTTGAGAGTGAAGCATCTAGTAAAAGATTTCAAGCACTATTTCAGAATAACCCGATGCCTATGCTTGTGGTTGAGCATCAGTTTGAAAGGAAGATTCATGATGCTAACGAGGCAATGATTAAGAAATATGGATTTTCTAGAAATGAAGTGCTGGAACTAAGTCTTGATGATCTGGTAGAAGATAAAACTGCTTCTGTTCAATATACTAATGCCTTGAATTTGGCAAAAAATAAGGCCTCTACTTTTCAATTGCATAGAACAAAGAAATCCGGTAACCTGATAGTAGAGGTTATTAGCCATGAATTGAATTTTCATGATAGAAAGTATAGCCTTTATATTCTCAACGATAAAACAGCTGAACTTCTCTATGAGTTGGAACTTAGTGAGTCTAACAAGCGCTATAAGCATCTTTTTGATAAAAATCCGAATTCGCTTTTTGTAGTTTCTAAAAAGGAGGGTCAAATCAAAAAAGTAAATGAAGGAGCAAGACACTATTATGGTTATGATCAGAGTGAAATGCAGGCAAAGCGCTTTATCGACCTTTTTTCGAAAGACTCCATAAACAAAATAAATACAATCAAAGATTTAGATACGGTAGATACCTCTACTGATTTCATTCATTCCACTAAAAGTAAAAGTGATTTTTATGTTAACCTTTCCATCTCAGATATTATTGATGAAGGAGAGGAATGTTATTTGATTCAGGTTAGAGATATAACCAAAAGAAAGCTGGCAGAGAATAAACTAAAGCATACTGAAACTCAACTTGCAAGTCTGGTTAAAAACAATCCGGTTTCTGTTTGGTCTACTGATAATGCAGGTAAAATCACTTTTTGTATTGGCTCTTTGTTTGAGTCTGTTGGCATAGAAAGTGATGAATTGATTGGGCAAGAAATTACAACAGGTAAGGGATTAATAAAATTTAGTGAAGCTGAAATCAATAAAGTAAAACAGGGGAATGAAATTGAAGGGATTTTTCACTTTGATGGCCATTATATTAAATCCTGTATATCTCCACTACTAGGTAATAATGGTGAAACACTTGGGTTAATTGGTGTATCTACCGATGTCACAAAAATGATGCTTACGCATCAGCAGCTAGAAAAAACTGGCAAGTTATTAGAAATGACACAAGAACTTGGCAGAATAGGAGGTTGGCGTTTATTGCTTAAAGAAGGTGTGTTAGAATGGTCTTCTATGACCAAGAAAATTCATGGTGAGTCTGAAGAATTTAAGCCAAATGTAAAAAATGCCATTCACTATTACTCTAAAGATGACAGGCCTGTTATTGAGAATGCTGTAAATAACCTCATCGAAAAAGGAGTGCCATATGATCTTGAACTAAGACTAAAACCGAAAAAAAATAATCCAATTTGGGTAAGAACGCAGGGAAGAAGAAGAACAGAAAATGGTGAGCCGGTTGAAATTTATGGTACCATCCAAGATATTACAGAATCTAAACTTGCCAGGCAAAAACAAGATGAGTTTGCAAGAATTTACGGTTTATCATCAGAGCTTGCATCAGTAACAACATTCGATGGTAAATTTGAGTATTTAAATCCTGCATGGGAAAAAACTCTCGGATACAGTCTGAGGCATCTCACTAATAATCCGTTTTTTGATTTCATCCACCCCGATGATATTGAACACACAAACAAAGAATTTAAAAAGCTTCTGTCAGGAAAGTTAGAAACCCTCACTAATTTTAGAAACAGGTATCGCACTAGCAAAGGAGCATACAGATGGTTCACTTGGTCATCTACTGTTGATTTAAAAAGAAGAAGAATTTATTCAGTAGCAATTGACATTACGGAACAAGTGAACTTAGAAAATGAACTAGTAAGGAAAGAAAGGTTTTTTAGGAAGCTCGTAATCAAGGGTTTCGGCTCCAGCATTATACTTAACAAAACCGGAGTTGTAACCTACGTTGGTGGTAGTGGCATCAATACATTCGGCCATAGTTCAGATACCCTTTATGGTAAAAAACTCACCAGTATTATTCATACTTCAGATTTAAAAAAGTTTAGAGAAGATTTAGAATTAAGTGCCCAACATGAATCGCAAAATGTAAGAGATCAGGTTCGAGTAATGAACGCAAAAGGCGATGTAAAGTGGGCTGAAATAAATATAACTAATGAACTAAATGACCCTGACGTGAAAGGGTTGGTAGTAAACCTTCATGACATTACTGAAACGGTGGAAGCACATAGCAGAACTGTGCAAAGCGAACATAGGTACAAAATGTTAGTGGATAAATCCCCAATGCCGATTGTTATACATTCAGAGGGAATTATAAGGTTTGTGAATGATGCTGCAGCAAGAACAATGGAAGGCAAGCCGGAGCACCTTATTGGTAAGAAGGTTCAAAAATTTGTAGCTGATAAGTTAAAGAAAGAAGTATCGGATAGAATTGATTCACTTTATAAACAGAAAACGAACCATACCGGAGTACAAAATTCTATTTTCAAAACACTCAAAGGCAGGGAGATTTATGTGGAGTTGTTAGGTTCTTCTATCAATTATGAAGGTAAAAATGCAGTTCAGCTTATGTTTTTGGATGTTTCTGATAAAGTAGAGGCTGCCATTGCCATAAGAGAAAGTGAGCAACGCTATAGAAATTTGGTAAATAATTCTCCTATGCCAATTCTAATTGTTGTAAATGATAAAATAGTATTTCTTAACTATTCCGCTGCAAACTCTTTAGGAGGTGATGTTTTAGAATTTATCAATCAGCCCTTAGAAAACGTTATTGCCAATAAAGGCAACTCCAACGTGGTTCATGAATTAAAAAAATACCATAAAAAAAGTGTGCTTCCGAGTGAGTTAATTGAATTGACATTTAAACGAAAAAATAATACTCTTCTGTACGCTGAGGTTCTGGCTGCTTCTACTGAATACATGGGTGAACCAGCCGTGCAAATCATGTATTTAGACATCACTGAAAAGAAACAATTGCTCACTGAGCAGTTAAAACTTAAAGGGATAGTCACAGAATCGTTTGAAGAGATTTACATTTTTAATAGTAAAACTTTAAAATTCACATTTGCTAATAATTCGGCACTCAAGCACACCGGCTATTCTTTTCAGGAGATAACAAAAATGAATCCTTATGATTTAAGACCTGATTATGACTCTAATAATAGGCTAAAACTATTATTAAAGGAGGCGCGAGAGAAACTTAAGCCTATTGAATTCAACGGTTTTAATAAACGTAAAGATAATTCAGTGTACAGGGTTGCAGTGAGGCTTCAATTTTTAAAGGTGGGTGAAGAAGAAGTATATGTTAGTACGGTGAATGACATCACTGAACAACATAAGCTGGAACTGAGACGGGATCTAATCAATAATATCAATGAAGCCATAGTAAGAAGGGATGTAACTAAAGATATTTTGACAGACCTAATAGGCATGATCGCTGAGTCATTGGATTTTGATTTAGGCGAGATCTGGAGAATTGAGGAGGACAAGTATATTAGGCAAGCCTATTCCAAAACTTACTTAAATGAGATTAAAAAAATCATCGAAGTTAATAAGTCGATTGAATTCAAAATAGGGGAAGGAGTTGTTGGTGGTTGCTATGAAAAGCAAGAAGTTATTTGGTTGACCAAATTCGAAAAAGGGAAAGTGAAGATGCATAAATTACATGTGAATTTAGGTATTAAAACTGTGGTTGCTTTTCCCCTCATTGTAGACGAAGAATCGCTGGGTGTTGCCAAACTTTATTCTACCAAACATTTGCCGTACGATGAAGATACTGCTGAACTATTGATGACTTTAGGTACTCAGTTGGCACAATTTAAAAAGCGGAAGAATGTAGAAATTCAATTGCTAAAGAGCCTGGAGGAAAAAGAAGGATTGCTTCAGGAAATCCACCATAGAGTTAAGAATAACCTTCAAACAGTTTCAAGTTTATTGTATCTGAGATCTTCTTCTATTGAAGATGCTGAAGTGAAGCGCTTCTTCACAGAGAGTCAGAATAGGATTAAAGCCATCACATTTACTCACGAGCGCCTCTTAAGGGCTAAAAGCTATACAGAACTTGATATCAAATATTACCTGGATGACTTAATTGACAATATATATCAGACACATATAAGTGGTGTTAGAATCATTGAATTACAAAAAGATATTGAGTCTCACATTTTACCCACTGATGTGGTAATGAATTGTGGATTGATAATTAACGAGCTTTTAACGAATGCATTCGATCATGCCTTTAAGCCTGATGAAAATGGCACCATAAAAGTTTCATTAAAGCAGAAGGGTGAAAAGCTTCAGCTTATTGTACATGATAGTGGCGTTGGATTTGATTACGCCAATAAATATGATGATTCAGTTGGCGTTCAGCTTGTACATTTATTTACAGATCAGTTAAAAGGAAGCTTTAAGGTAAAAACCACTAACGGAACAAAAGTAGAAATAACATTTAGCCATGGGAAAGTTTAAAATATTAATTGTAGAAGATGCGCAGCTAATAGCGGTTCACCTTCAAAAAATCTTACAAAATGCCAACTATGAAGTCATAGGAAGGGCTGCCAACTATGAGGAGGCAATTGCAATATGTAAAAAGTCCACACCCGATCTGGCATTAATGGATATAATGATCGATGGCGATAAGGACGGTATTGAAACAGCCATTGAACTTAAAGAAAAGTATAACCTTCCCATTATCTACTTAACTGCGTTAACGGATGGTAGTACCATTGAAAGGGCAAAAAAAACCAATCCCTATGGCTATATTATGAAGCCCTTTCAGGAAGAACAAGTGGTTACTTTTCTGGAAATGGCCATTCATAAATATACCGTTGAGAATAAGTTAAGAGAAAGCGAAGAGAAATTTAAAGCAGCCGTTGGGTCCATTAGCGATGCCTTACTTTTTGTAGAAGAAGATTTTACTGTTAGCTACTTAAATAAAGCAGCCGAAGCCATTTCAGGTCAATCGTTAACTGAAGTAGAAGGCAAACCGCTGGTTGATGTATTTAAGTTTTCTGATTTTGAGACAGGCAATGAGATACCCAATATTTGGAAATGGTTTAATGTAAAAGATAATGAGCAAGAGTTTAAATCGCTCTACCTTACTCAACCAAATGGTAAAAAGGTGCCTATTGGAGACGGTACCATTAATGCGGTTTTTGATGAAAAAAAGAAATTAAAAGGTGTTGTATTAACCTTCAAGAATATCACGAAAAGGCTTGAAAATGAGTCGATGGAGAAACAACTTGAAAAAACAAAACTCGCTGCAATTATAGAAGGTCAGGAAATGGAAAGAGCACGTATTTCCCGGGAAATTCACGATGGTTTAGGGCAAACATTAAATGCAATAAAATTGAATATAAGCACATTTTTTAATGGAGCTGATAAAGAAAGAGCCATTAAAGATTTACAAAATTTAATAGGTGAAGCTATTTTAGAGACTGGGCGTATTTCTGAAAACCTTCTGCCATCAAAATTAAAAGATTTCGATATATCAACTTGTTTACTCTCACTTTCTAATCAAAAATATGGTGATTTAAGTGTGTCATTTGAATCAACAGAAGTAAAGCACGATAGAATAGGCATAAATAAAAAGATTAACCTATATAGAATTACCCAGGAGGCTATATCCAATGCGGCCAAGCATGCTAATGCTAAAAACCTGAACATACAATTAAGAAGTAGTGCCAAATCTGTTATACTCACCATTGAAGATGACGGTGTTGGCTTTGATGTTTCCACTCGAAATAACAAAGTACTGGAAGGCCATCACGGTTTGCAAAATATTGAAGACCGTGTTAATA
This sequence comes from Fulvivirga lutea, assembly GCF_017068455.1. NCBI lineage: Bacteria > Pseudomonadati > Bacteroidota > Cytophagia > Cytophagales > Fulvivirgaceae > Fulvivirga > Fulvivirga lutea. Next base: position 73,835 of record NZ_CP070608.1, on the reverse strand, counting down.
TTATGGACGGTGTGTTTGAAATAGACTCAAAAAACAAATTAGGAACTGTTCTTATAATAGAAGTACCGTACGATAAAAAACTAGCAGTAGCATGAGCAAGAAATTGAAAATTGCACTTGTAGATGATCACTCACTCATTAGAGATGGCATAAAATCTCTTTTAATGGGTTCAGAAAAGTTCGACATTACTATTCTGGAGGCATCAAACGGAAAATCAGCTCTGAAACTAATCTCTACTGAAAAGCCGGATATTGCAGTATTGGATATTTCTTTACCTGACATCAACGGAATGCAAATCGCAGAGGAAATATTAACTACGCAAGAAGGTGTAAAAGTAATCATGCTGTCGATGTACTCAGATTATGAGTATGTGTCGCACTGTATAGAGATTGGTGTAAATGGGTATGTGCTAAAAGGAGAGGGTCATGAAATACTCGATGCAATAGAAGCTCTATCAAATGACACTCAATATTACAGTTCAGGGGTTCGAGATTTAATAGTATCTCAGTATACGGCTAAAGTGAGAAAAAAGAGTCCGGAGGAAGAAAAAATAGTGCTCACTAACAGAGAGAAAGAAGTAATTAAGCATGTTGTAGACGGGCTAACCAGCAATGAAATAGCGGATATATTATTTATAAGTGCCCGAACGGTTGATACCCACAGAAGCAATATTATGAAAAAGCTAAAAGTGAAAAACTCCATCGCCTTAATCAACAAGATCAAAGATTTAGCATTGTTAGACTAGGTAGAATTACCTAAAAAATTAACTGGTATTTATGTAATTAATTTAAAGAATACCCCAATGTTTTAGCCTCCCAAAAGTATCTAATTTCGTATTATGGAGGCCAAACGAATACAGGAACATATACCTGACGATTTCATTCAACTGTCGAAGGATTACATAGGAGAGGAGATTTTCAACCATTCTAATAGTCCACTGGTATTTGTTACCACAAGAGGAATTATTCTTAAATATAACAGAGCATTCAAGGGCCTTTCATTATCAAAGTCTAGCGAGCTGGAAAAGCTCAATTTACTTGATTTTTTTGGTGATACTTCCAGAGTGGCATTCAAGGAAATGCTTGGCTGGATTGCAAAAAAAGATAGTGAAATTAACAAGCAGCTGATCTTGGTCAATAATGCAACGGAGAAAACTATTTTTGATGTTACAATTAAGTCAATAGGTTCCGCCAAGCAACGCCTTGGATTGGTAATCTTTGAACCGGCCATGAGTCGAGATTCAGAAATTAAGAGCTCCGGTAAGCTTAGCCAGTTGTTTATAGCTATAAGCGATAACTTAAAAGAAGGTATTTACCGCAATTCCAGAGAAGAAGGAATGATCTATGTTAATAAGTCATTCGTAGAACTCTTTGGTTATCAGTCGGTAAAAGAAGTATTAAATGTTTCCCCCGCTAAATTTTACGCTGATAATGCTGACAGAAGCAGAATAGCAAAGGTGCTCCGTGAAGCCGATTACCTAACCAATGAAACGATCCTTTTCAGACGCAAAGATGGTTCTACTTTTTGGGGTTTGGTAAACTGTTCAGTTACACGAGAATATAATGGCACTACCTACTACGATGGAGCTATTATCGATATTACAGAGCAAAAGGATGCCGAAAACATTTTGCAACAAAAAAATCGCGAGCTCAAAAAAATCAATGCGCAGATGGATAGGTTTCTTTACAGTGCCTATCACGATATCAGATCGCCAATAGCATCGGTACTTGGGCTTACTAATATAATGCGCATGGAATTGCAAGACGAGCAGATGCTCAGCTACCTGGATAAGATAGACGAAAGCCTTAACAAACTAGATTACTTTGTAAACGATATTAAGTACTTCTCTCAGAATGCACGTCAGCATATAACCAGCAAAAAGATTGACTTCCCGGCACTAGTAAATGAAGTCTGGAAGAAGTTTAAATATCAGCACGATCTTATTGAACTACAATTGAAGATTGATGACGACAAGTTTTTCTTTTCTGATTCTTCCAGAATTATGCTCATTCTGGAAAACTTGTTCAAAAACTGCATTCAGTTTAGCGATAAAACTAAAAATGAACACTACATAAAAGTGAATGTTCACCTCAGCTATGATAAGGCTACTATTGAAGTTATAGACAATGGTATAGGCATTGGAAAGCAGCACCTCGATAAGGTCTTTAATATGTTCTACAGAGGTAGTGAGTCATCGAAAGGTTCCGGCTTAGGCCTTTATATTACTAAGGAAACGGTGCTCAAATTAAATGGAAATATTAGCATAGAATCTGAGGTAGGTTTAGGCACCATTGTTAATGTAGAAATACCTAATGATAAAAAAGGCAGGCTTATGACTCGTAAGTTTTTGCTTCAAAGCAGGTAGTAAAACTACTCTATCCGCACTACGTATTTTCACTAGTTTTTCTACTGATTATATAGACCTCAAAATACACAATTCTCACAATTGAGGCGCCCTTAAATCTGCACTACATTTGGCTTAACAATTTAGTCTTTTTAATGGACGCTACAATTGAATATAAAATCTCAAACTAAACTATAGTAATATGGCACTCGGAAAAAACTCTCAAAAAGAAACACTTGCTGAAGGCAAGCAAAATGGAAAAGCAAAAGCCAATACCGACAAGCATGAAGAAGATTACAGCTCGGTGGATTTTCTTCAGGTTTTAGAAGGCTCAGTGCTCTCGGTTGTAATGATTGATCAGCGTGGGTCCATTCAATATTTTAATAATTCAGCTGAAAAGTTATGGGGTTACAGTAGAGAAGAAGTAATTGGTCAAAATGTAAAAGTACTCACACCCGATGATATAAGACCTAAGCACGATGGTTACCTGGAAGCATATAACAAAACAGGTAAGCGCAATGTAATGGGTGGCGCTAGAGAAGTGAATGCAAAAACCAAAGATGGTAAGCTGGTTCCTATTAATCTTACTCTAAGCGAAAGCGAATCCAATGGGGTGAAAACCTACACCGCTTTCATTCAGGACATTACTGAGAAGAAGAGATTAGAACAAGAGGTTCAAAATCAAATGGAAGAGATGAGTGCTCAAGAAGAGGAACTTCGTCAAAACATGGAGGAGATTACTGCTACGCAAGAAGAGATGGAGCGTAAGCAGTTGGAAATGACAGGAACCATGAATGCAATTAACACAACCTCTGCATTTATCGAATTTGACCCACAAGGTAATATTCAAAATGCTAATGATTTGTTCCTTAATACTACCAAGTATGAGTTAGATGAGATTGTAGATAAACATCATCAAATATTTTGCGAGGAAGAGTATGTTAAGTCCAAAGAGTATAAAAACTTTTGGGCAGATCTTGCAGCTGGCAAACCTCAGACTGGTGAGTTTAAGCGAGTGGCTAAAGATGGCTCTGAAATTTGGCTTCTGGCCAGCTACACCCCAGTATTTAACGCACAAGGCGAAGTAGCTAAAGTAATAAAACTTGCTAGCGACATTACGGCATCTAAATTAAAGAATGCCGATTTCGAAGGTCAGCTAGAAGCCATTGGTAAATCACAAGCTGTAATTGAGTTTGAGCTAGATGGTACCATCAAAACAGCTAACGAAAACTTCCTAAATTTAGTAGGTTATAATATTAAGGAAGTGCAAGGCAAGCATCATAGCATTTTCGTTACTGAGGAATACAAAAAAAGCAAGGAATATAAAGACTTCTGGCAGAAGTTGAATGAAGGTCAGTTTGAGGCAGGTGAATTCATGCGCTTAACTAAAAATGGTGATCATATCTGGATTCAGGCTTCATATAACCCTATTCTTGATCTCAATGGTAAGCCATATAAGGTTGTAAAGTATGCAACTGATATTACAGAGCAGAAAAAACTTGAGCAGGAAGTGCAGAATCAAATGGAGGAAGTAAGTGCTCAGGAAGAGGAGCTTCGTCAGAATATGGAAGAACTTACCGCTACGCAAGAAGAGATGGAGCGTAAGCAACTTGAAATGCAAGGCACCATGAATGCTATAAACTCTACTTCTGCATTTATTGAGTTCGATATTGATGGAAATGTTGTCGTGGCAAATGATTTATTCCTTCAAACTACCAAATACTCATTGGAAGAAATAGAGGGCAAACATCATAGAATTTTCTGCGATAAGGAATATGCAAATTCTAGAGAATATACAATTTTCTGGAATGAACTCAAAGCAGGTAAATCTCAAACTGGGGAATTCAAAAGAATCGCTAAAGACGGCACTGAAATTTGGTTGTTAGCCAGTTATACCCCAGTATTAAACGGTCAAGGTGAAGTAATGAAGTTTATCAAACTGGCGAATGATATCACCGAAAGCAAACTTAAAAATGCCGATACCAGTGGCCAGTTAGAGGCTATAAGTAAGTCATACGCCACCATTGAATTTGATTTGGATGGCAATATTCAAACAGCCAATGATAACTTCCTGAATACTGTTGGTTATTCTCTAAATGAAGTTCAAGGCAAGCATCACAGAATGTTTGTAGATAAAGAATATGCGAATTCGGCCGAGTATGCTGACTTCTGGAAAAAGCTGAAAAGTGGACAGTTCTTTTCGGGTACTTATACTAGAAAAACAAAAAGTGGAGATGACTGCTACATTCAGGCTTCTTATAATCCAATTTTCGACTTAAATGGCAATCCTTATAAAGTAGTGAAATACGCAGTAGATGTAACTGAGTTTACTACTGCTCTAAAAGCAGTGAGCGCATTTGTAGGTGAGTTGAGAGATGGAAATTTCGATGCTCAAATAACAGTAAGAGCGGAAGGTGATGTTGGCAAGATGATCGAGGATAATATCGCATTAAAAAATACACTTAAAGAGATCATCGCAGATGTAAATGAAGTGGTGAGACAAGCTGGTGAAGAAGGTAACCTCAATGCGAGATTGAAAAACGAAGGTCGATTAGGCACCTGGAAGCAACTGGTAGATTCTCTTAATATGCTGCTTCAATCAATTGCCGAACCGGTACTTGAATTCAACTCGATCATCACCGAGATGTCCAAAGGAGATCTTTCAAAACGATTTGAAATGAAAACCAATGGTGACTTAAAGAACATGGCAGAATCGTTAAACACGGCCATTGCGAACCTTAACGGTCTGTTAAGTAACATCTCCGAAAATGTGAATGTTGTTTCAGACTCTGCGAAGAATACACTCAGTAAATCTGAAAGTATGAAGAGCAATACAGATGAGATGGCTTCAGCAATTTCTCAGATGGCGAAAGGTGCTCAGGATCAGGCTCAGCGAACAGACGAATCTTCCAAACTTGCCGAGGAGGTATTAGCGTCAGCAGATGATATGGAAAGTAAGTCTGACATAATTTATAAAGCGGCCGAAAAAGGTGTGGCCAGTTGCGAAAATGGTCTAAAGATCATCAAGAAGCTAGTATCTAATATGGAGGGCATCAATGATTCAGCAGGCCTTACCAATGAATCCATTAAGATTCTCACAGGACGAGCAGAAGAAATAGGCAGAACGCTAAATGTAATTACTGATATAGCTGCACAAACAAACTTGCTTGCACTTAATGCGGCCATTGAAGCAGCTAGAGCTGGCGAAGCAGGTAGAGGTTTTGCAGTCGTAGCCGAAGAGATCAGGAAGCTGGCAGAAGATTCTAGAAAATCGGCAGTTGAAATTGAGAAAATAGTGGGTGATGTGCAGAAGGATACTCAATCAGCCAGCAAGGCAATTGAAACAATGACTGTGAGTGTGAAAGATGGCTCTTCAGCCACAAAAGATGCCGAATCAATCTTCCAGGAAATATCTGCATCTAGTTCTGAAACGCTCAACTTCAGTGGTGCAATAAAAGAAGCCACTGTGAAGCAAAAAACTTCGATTGACACAGTTGCTAAAAACATAGAGCAAATTGTAGTGGTGGCCGAAGAAACAGCAGCAGGTACTGAGGAAATAGCAACATCGTCTCAGGAATTAAATAATGGTATGCAAGAAGTAGCAGTAAGTAGTAATCAACTGACAAAAATTGCATCTGACTTAAAAGCAGATATCAGCAAATTCAAACTTCTATAATTATGTCAACGGAAAAGAAGTCTTTAAAAGAGAAAGTACAGAAAGCCAAAGAACAAAAAGCTGAAGAATTGGATGACCTAAGTAACATTCAGCTGATTGTTTTCAAGCAAGGTGAAGAAGAGTATGCACTTAATATCGATCAGATCAAAGAAGTAGTAATAACACCTAATATTACCAAAATGCCACAGAGCCCTTCATACATAAAAGGCGTGGCCAATATTAGAGGTAACATTATTGCCATCGTTGATTTGGAAGAAAAATTCGGTATCAAATCTGAAAGAGATACTCTCAACGAAGGTGGCAAAAATTTCACGCTAGTAATTGAAAGTGAAGATGTAAAGATTGGGATCCTCGTAAAAGAGGTTCCCAATACCCTGGCAGTATCAAAAGGAGATATTGATGAGGCCGTCAACGTTATTCACAACTCCAATATGGATCAAAATTACATCACCGGAATCGTAAAAATTGATGGCCGGTTGGTCATTCTCATAGACGTTTTCAGGGTGGTGAGTGAATCAGATATTAGTTCGTCAAACAAAATAGCAGTTTAATTAAATAGCAAAGCAATGACAAAAAATGTATTAATCGTAGATGACTCATTGTACATGCGTACAGTGATTAAAGATGCTCTGGAGGCCAATGGCTTCACAGTAATTGGTCAGGCATCCAATGGAGAGGAGGCTATAGATTTGGCTTTCGAACTTCAGCCTGACTTTATCACACTGGATAATATCTTACCTGATATGATAGGCACGGATATTTTAAAGGTATACAAAGAAGAAGGTCTTACTTCTAAAGTAATCATGATCAGTGCTGTGGGGCAGGAATCCGTTGTAAACGAAGGAATAAGCTTAGGAGCCATTGATTATTTGGTAAAACCATTTACTAACGACCAGCTCATTGGAGCAATGGCTAAAGCCTCCTGACATGATAAAGACACTGGTAGTTGAAGATTCAGGCCTAATGAGAATTTTGATTACAGACATTCTGAAATCGGATAAATCTATTTCTGAAGTGCAAACTGCCAACAATGGTTTTGAGGCGATGCAAAAAGTCAGGTCCTATCAGCCGGATGTAATTGTTACCGATATGGTTATGCCCGAGTATGATGGCTTGTACCTGGTAAAGGAGGTAATGAAAGACTCTCCTAAGCCAATCATAGTATTAAGTTCTTTGGACCGCACTAATGCCCAGATTTTTGATGCCCTTAAATACGGTGCATTTGAATTTGTTGATAAACCTAAAAATGGTGAGGGCTTTAAAACAAATGGTTACTACCCATTGGTTGATTTAGTAAAAGAGGCCGCTAAAATCAATGTGCAATCACTCATTACAAAATCGATTAGAAGAAACAATCTAGCGCATACATTTCAGGAAAAACTGAATTATGACATTGTAGTCATAGGTTCATCAACTGGAGGGCCAGGAGCAATTGAGTGCTTACTAGAGGGGTTTCCTGCTAATTTTCCTGTACCAATAGTAATTGCGCAGCACATGCCGGAGCGGTTTATAGAGTCTTTTGCAGTAAGGATTAATGGCTACACTCCATTGAATGTATCTATTCCAAGAAAAGGTCAACCGCTTGAGCCGGGTCATATTTACATAGCCCCAGGCACCAAGAATATAATGATAAATAGGAGTCCAATAAGCAATACGCCATTGTTTAGCTTCACCTCAAGACATTATAAAGAATTCAATAACCCCTCGGTAGACTGTCTATTTGAGTCGGTAAGTGAAACGTATAAAGAAAGGGCCCTTTGTGTGGTGCTCACAGGCATGGGTAAAGATGGCACACAAGGTTTAAGCAAGATAAAAGCAAACAAGGGCTATGCAATTGTACAAGATGAAAAAAGCTCTGTGGTATTTGGTATGCCAAAAGCCGCACTCGATGCGGGTCTTGTAGATAATGTGGTTCCAATTAAAGAAATGGCAGGTTTTATAACAAGTTGTTTGTGCTAAAAACATTTTAATTATGAGCTCGAAAGAAGAAGAATATAAAGAAATTTTCATGGCAGAAGCCCAGGAGAATTTCGAAGAGATAAACAAGATTTTAACAGACCTTGAAAAAAATCTGGACGATAAAAACCTTGTCAATTCTTTATTTAGAATTACCCACACCTTAAAAGGTAACGCGGCAGGCATGGGCTTTAATGACATTTCGTCTTTAGCTCATGTAATAGAAGATCTTTTTGGTGAAGTACGAGAAGGTAAGCTGAAGCTGAATAAAGATATGTTTACCTCGCTTTTTAAAGCAGTAGACACATTAGGTGCACTTATTGAATCTTTAAAAGACGGCAATAAAGTAAGCTTCAGAGGTATTAAAACGAAGCTAGAAGTGCTTATCAGCAGGTCCAAAGAGGGTGACGAAGGCACTCCTGGCAAAATTGAGGAAAAGAAATCTGATAAAACTGAGCAGCCACCAGTTGCAAAGAAAAAAACTGCGCCTAAGAAAAGAGTAGCACATAAAGAGCAGGCCACGCCTACTGGTAATAAAAATCAGCAAGTAAAAAAGGCGGAAGAACCCTCGCAGGAAAGCGATATTAAACTAACTGAAGCGCAGCTGGCTAGCATCAATGAGTTAATCAATGAAAATGACGATGGTGAGGTTAGCGATGAGAAGTCTGAAATAGAAGTTGAAGACACAGGTACTAAAATTACCTTTTCCGACCTGGTTCAGGTGCCTGTTCGAAAGTTGGATAACCTTCTCAATCTGGTTGGCGAATTAATCATTGAAAGGGATAGAATCATAGCTGCCTATGAAGGGAATAGCAATGAGTATTCAAGATTAAACAGAATTTCTTCTGACCTGCAATACTCAGTGATGGATGTAAGGTTGGTACAGGTGGGATTCCTTTTCAATAAATTTCATAGAGTAGTACGCGATGCGGCAGCTGTAGAAAATAAATCAGTAAATCTGGATCTAAAAGGGGTTACAACAGAAATTGATCGAAACATACTTCAGATTATTAGCGATTCACTCATTCACCTCATAAGAAATTCAGTAAGTCATGGCATTGAGTCTCCGGCAGAACGAAAGAAAGTGGGCAAGCCAGAAGAAGGCACAGTCACCCTATCTGCCAGAAATGATAGTGATGGTGTAATTATTGAAATTATAGACGATGGCAAAGGCATAGATGTAGAAAGAGTTAAACAAAAGGCCATTGACAAGGGTTTGGTTACCAAGGAGATGCTACCGCTAATGAATCGAACTGAGTTGCTTATGCTCATTTTCGAAGCGGGCTTTTCTACATGCGATCAAGTCTCTTCACTTTCAGGGCGAGGTGTGGGAATGGATGTTGTAAAGAAGGCAATCGACTCTATTGGTGGTAACATAAACCTTAATACAGAAGCAGGAAAAGGAACAACCATTAGTCTGAAGCTTCCTTCATCAATGGCAGTAAAAGGCACACTGCTTTTCGAGAGTGACCATCAACAATATGCCATTCCTCTTTCATATACAGAAGCAGTAGTATCGTTTTACAAAAGTGAATTACATAAAGTAAGCAATGGATTAATTGCTACACATTTAGGCAAGACAATCTCTATTGTTTTCCTTCAGGACCTGTTCAATATAAAGCCCGGGCAAAATATTAATGCCCAAAAATTACTGCAAAGCTCCTATGACAACATTCACCCTGAACAGCAGCTGGATACAGTAATAGTTAGCTACAATGGCCGCACTGTAGGGCTGGTTGTTGATAAGCTTCTCCAACAAAAGGAGATAGTAGAAAAACCACTCATGAAACCTCTCGATCAGATAAAGTTACTAAGTGGTGTAACAATACTTGGTAATGGGCATGTATGTCCGGTGATAAACATTGCAGCAATTACCACCATGATTTTCAATATAAACCTGTCAAATCAAAAAGCTTAGAAAGATGAGTTATTTATCAAACACAGAACGAAATATAGCCGCTGACCTAATCGCTCAGGGGTACCAAAAGGCTGCGGATTCATTTTCGACCATGGCAAAACAAAAAATAACAATTAACCCAACTTCTATAGAAATTTCAAAAGACGATTTAAAAGTTATTAAATCCATTAAACATGATAACGAGCTCATTTTAATCACAACCAGTATCATTGGTGAGCTAGCCGGCAAAAGTTATTTAATCTTCAATGAAGAAGAATGCGATGCAGTATATGCAGCTTGTATGCCTTTTAATGAAGACGAATATTCAAGAATGATGGAAGGTGAGGCTATTCTAAAAGAGCTGGATAACATCCTGTCAGCAGCAGTAATCACTGAATTTTCTAACTATTTAGATGTAATGATTTTTGGTGATGTGCCAGTGCTTTCACGGTCAAATCAGGCAGCAGTTAAAAATAAAGTGATCAATGACTTTAGTAACGATTCTTCAAATTCGGGCTACTTCATGATTGCAAATACACAGTTTGTATTTGAGAATAACACCAAACTTCAGCCTCAATTTATTTGGAAAATGGCCGAGGGCTTTATGGATAAAGTCAAGGAAGTGTCAAGTAAAAAAGTGGCTTCATAATAAACAAAAAACCAATATCATGAAATCGACCAACAACTATAATGGAGATACACTAAGGAGAGTAACAAAGTTATTCTTAATCATAGCTATTGGGGCATCCTGCTACTGGCTTAATAATATTTTTATCACCTCGTCCATCTTAGTTGCAGCCCTGGCGGTTGAATGGTATACACAAAAGAAGCTTACTAATAAAGTGAAGGACATTATTGGCGATGGAGAAGGACACAGTTTTTCTGACATCGAGAAGCTTATTTCTGGATATAAAAGTGGCATGAACGAGGCGGCATCGCTAATAAGTGCATTAGGTCAGGAAGGGGAGCGTAAGTTCGAAAGTTTAAAAGAAGATGATCAATTGGCCGTCTCTATCAAAGCTGTAGATCAAAAACTCAAAGACTATACCGAAGAAGAGAGAAAGCGTAATTGGGGAGTAGAAGGGCTGGCAAAATTTGGCGAAATATTGAGAAGTCATGACATAGAAATTTCAGAGCTCTCCAAAATCGTTATCAGCAATCTCGTCCAATATTTAAATGCAAATCAGGGAGGCTTATTTCTATTAAAAAGAGCGGAGGGAGATGAGTATTTAGAATTAATGTCGTGCTATGCTTATGGCAAAACGAGGATAAGAGAAAAAAGGATAGAAATAGGGCAGGGGTTAATAGGTCAATGTGTATTAGAAAAAGACACTATTTACTTGCTCGATGTACCACAAGATTATGTGCAAATAACTTCAGGGTTGGGCGAGGCAACAGCGGCCAATGTAATTATCGTACCTCTTAAAATTAATGAAGTGGTATATGGCGTAGTAGAAATTGCTACGTTCGATCCACTTAAAAAATATCAGGTGGCATTTGTAGAGCAATTGGCTGAAAATATAGCCTCTGTATTTGCTTCTCTCTCAAATAACGAGAAAACCAAGGAGCTTTTAGAAGAAGCTAACACACTTACTTCAGAGCTGCAATCTCGTGAAGAGGAAATGCGCCAGAATATGGAGGAACTAACTGCTACTCAAGAAGAGATGAGCAGAAACCAGGCGGAATTAAATGGCGTGTTCGGTGCAATTAATAAAACAATTGCTTCTGTTACTTTCGAATTAGATGGCTCTATCATTGATGCCAATGATATTTTTACTAGCATTACCGGCTACACTAAAGAAAAATTGCTGAACCTCAATTATCTAAAAATCATTCCTGATGAGGATAGGGATAAACCACAGACTAAGCTCATGTGGACGAATCTTAGGGAAGGAAAGTTTTTCAATGGTGAGTTTAAATTAAAGGATATTGAAGGTAAGGAGCTGTGGCTTACTGGTACTTTCAACCCTATTAACAACATAGACGGTGAGCCCTATAAAATTATGATGTTTGCCCAGTTTAATACGGCAGAAAAAGAAAAACAAAAAGATTTAACAGGTACAGTAATGGCCTTAAAGAATACAACTCCAATTATGGAGCTAAATGCAGATGGTACCTTTAAAAATGCCAATGAGTTGTTTTTTGATCAGTTTGGTTATAAACGGCTAGAGTTACGCAAAAAGCCCTTTTTAGAGTTTATTAAAGACAAAACCTTCGAGGAGGAAATTCCTGACATTATACACAGGCTGGAAGATCATCAATTCATTGAAAATGACTTGGTGTTTATAGATTCATCAGGTAATCTCAAAAGCTACAGAACCACTTTCACTCCTATTTTTAATCTTGAAGATAAGCTTAGCAAAATTGTGGTGGTATTAATTGATAGAGAAGTTGTAATGAAGTTGTAATGGCGCTAACGAAAGAAGAGATTGATTCATTTACTTCTGTTTTATTTCAAAGATATGGGCTGGATTTTACATGCTACGAGCCTCAGTCTTTAAATAGGAGATTAAACAGGGTGCTGCATGTCTTGAAAATTGATACACTTCACGACTTATGGTCAGCCATGCTGAAAGATAAAAACCTCATTTTTAAATTCATGGATGAAATAAGCGTTGGGCTTACTTCCATGTTTAGAGACCCGATGATGTGGAGTGGTTTGAGAACAGTTTTATATAATGAATTCAAGGGTAGATCTAAAATTGACATATGGAATGCCGGTTGCTCAACGGGTGAAGAGGTATTTACTCTTGCAATAGTTTTGAAGGAAATGAACCTGCTAGAACAGGCTAATATTTTGGCCACGGATATGAACCAAACAGCGCTACAGGTAGCTAAATCTGGTATATATCATAAGGTAAAAATGGTTGAGTACGAGAGTAAGTTTAAGGAGTATAATCGCTTCGGTAACTTTTCTAAATACTATTTACCGCATGAATCAATGCACGTACAAATGAATCATGAATTAAATAGTGCTGTAACTTATAAATATCATAATCTAATTACCGACCCCGTTAATGGCAGCTACGACTTCATTTTTTGCAGGAACGTGATGATTTACTTTGATGCTCCTGCAAAAGCAAAACTGATGGAAAAATTTTTAAGTGTTTTAAAGCCCGGAGGTTATTTTATACAAGGCTTTTTTGATTCTATTCTATCAGAAGATGAAAAAAGTAATTTCAATTCCGATCTTGTGAAGCTCAGAATATTTAGAAAAGTAAAAGGACAAGCTCTTCAGCAAGATTCTTTCAGAAGAACAGCCTAATTAACACTCATTTACTTCGCAAAAGCATAGTAAACCTGCTTATATCTTAAGGCCAGTTGGTTTACAGAAAGTGAATGAAGCTCATCAAAAATCTCGCTATCAACATTAAAGTTATTGTTTAAGATAATGTTGATGATGCTGGTTATGTACGTAATTTTCATGATAGTTACTTACAGTTTTCTACGTAATTATACGTAATTAACACAGTTGGTAACTCAAGTGTTTGATTTTTTTTTATCTTGTATGCTACTTGCTTCGCAACATCAACCCACAAATCATAAAATTTTTAGAGTTACAATTATTGCTATTTCAACTCATTGGACTTCAATAAGTTGGTAATTCGGTAATAATATAATACCTACATCAGTAAAAAAATTGTAAAAAAAATCATAAATTAATCATAATTGGTTGGGTTTATGTCTGAAATAACAAATTTTTTAAGTACTCTTTTTGATACTTCAAAATGGCCTGCACGGTGGCACTGTGGCGAATGGACTAGCTTTCATGGTTGGCTTTATATTATTTCAGATATAGCAATCTGGGCTGCCTATTCAGTAATTCCAATACTCATCGTTTATTTCATTACTAAAAGACAGGAACTGCCATTTAAGAATGTACTTTGGCTATTTGTATTGTTTATATTAACCTGTGGCGCTACCCACCTGGCTGATGCAGTAATCTTCTATGTTCCTTTTTATCAATTTAGCGCACTTCTTCTATTTATATGTGCAGTAATTTCATGGTTCACAGTTTTCGCCATGTTCCGTGTATTGCCAATGGCCTTATCACTCCGTGCTCCATCAGAATATGAGAAAATTTTAGATGATCGTACTTCAGAGCTTAATAAAATTACCAACAAGCTTAAAAAGCAAAACTCTCAGTTACTCAGCTTTGCGCATATCACTTCTCACGATTTGAGATCTCATGTGAGCAGTATTCATTCACTTTTAGCTCTGCATTCTGCAACTTCTCAAGTAAAGGAGCAAAAAGAATATTTAGAAATGCTGAAGAATGAAGCGGATAATCTTATGGTTTCCATCACTGAGATGAACGATGTAATTCGAATTAATGAAGGGGAAGACCTTAAATGGGAGTTAGTTTCTTTTGATGAAATGTTGATTGAGGCAAAGAAAAATTTAACAGGATTACTCTCTGAAGAAGTTGAAATACAATCAAATTTTGATGATTTAACTTCAATTATTTATCCTAGAGTGTATCTAAAAAGTATCTTATTTAATCTTTTAAGTAATGCTATAAAATTTAGAAATCCCGATGCACAATGTCTTATTAAACTTAGAACCATAGAGGTAGCGGGCCAAAATATTCTTACCGTCACTGATAATGGGTTAGGTATTGATATGAACAAATACGGTGATAAGATTTTTAATAAGAATAAAGTGTTTCATGGTGAAAAGAGTAATCGGGGAGTGGGCCTCTATATGATAAAAAATCAAATTGAATCACTGGGAGGATCAATTAGTGTATCAAGTGAGGTGGGCCAGGGTACGAAGTTTACCATTATTTTTAATCAAAACGGAAATGGAATATGAAGACAGTAGCCGTAATTGATGATAACTTAATTCTTCAACTTCATCTAAAGAAGATGTTTGAAGTGCAAGGTAATATTAGTAAAGTGTATTCCTTCTCTTCTGTGGAAGAGGCATTAGATAAACTTAAATCTAAAGATGCAAACAGTGAGATGCCGGACGTCATATTACTGGACATTAACTTCCCCGGATTAGACGGTTGGGATTTTCTAAGAGAATTTGACATAATCAAAGATCAATTTGAGAAATCGCCTGCTATTTATCTCATCTCATCGTCCATATTAGAATCTGATAAACAAAAGTCAATAAATAACGAGTTAATCAAAGGTTTCTTTACCAAACCCCTATCGCATGAACAGTTGCTATCAATAAAGCAACTAAATGCTTAATGCGTTTTTAAAATTTCTTCGATAATTGAATTAAGCTCATTCACAGCTTCAGGATCATTAATGATGTAATCCCTAAGGCCTTGTTCTACAAATGCATGCCTGACATTTGTTTTTAGATTATTCATTATCAATACCTTTTGATTCGGATTTGTATTGATGATCGCATCTAAAATCTCTTTACCATTTAAGGTATTCCTAATGCCCTTATTAATATCGTAATTAAGTAGAATGATGTCAGGCTTAAGATTTAAATCATTCAAGCAACTTTTACCCGTAGCGTAGTTCTTGATAATAATTTGCTGGTTAGGAGCGAGGTCGTTCAAGGATACCTTGGAAAGATGAGTATTCACAATTTGCATAAACCAAGGGTCATCATCAACAACAAAAATGAGAATATCCTTTGTAGTTGGTGTTTTTAAAGTTGGCCTTTTTATTTCTGAGGGGAATTGAATATCAATAATTTCTTCCTCCTTCCCGTTGAGAGATTGACGGTAGCGATCAATTTTGCTTAATCTGAATGGCGACATGGTTTAGTTTACCGGTTGTTAAAGTTAGCCAACTACAGATAACCTTACATCATTTAAAATTATGAAAAAAGGTGTGATTAATGCAAATGAGATGAAAACTATTTATTAAAGCCAAAAAAAAGAAGGCTATCTACCCTAGATAGCCTTCTTTTTGTTCGTTTTATTATAAAAACTTACTTCTCTTCCATGAAAGGGTATCTATAATCTGTTGGCGGTACCCTTGTTTCTTTTATTGTTCTTGGGCTCACCCATCTTAGTAAATTAAGCTTTGATCCGGCTTTATCATTGGTTCCAGATCCTCTAGCTCCGCCAAATGGTTGCTGACCAACAACGGCACCTGTCGGTTTGTCATTTATGTAAAAGTTACCCGCTGAATTGATCAACTTTTTCATGGCTAGGTCAATCGCAAAACGGTCCTGAGAAATAATTGATCCAGTTAATGCATAAGGCGATGTCTGATCTACAAGTTCTAGAACTTCTTCAAAGTGTTCTGAATTGTATACATAAATAGTTACAACTGGCCCAAAAATCTCTTCGCACATAGTAGTTGACGATGGATCTTGCGTTACAATTACGGTAGGCTCAATAAAATAGCCTTTAGATTTATCGTAATTGCCACCGGCAATAATTTCATTCATTTTATTGGCCTTAGCGCCATCTATGTAGCCTGCTATCTTATCAAAAGCCTTTTCGTCAATCACGGCATTAAAGAAGTTAGTAAAATCTTCTGTAGGTCCCATTTTGATGGATTTAATATCTTCAATCAGATATTTCTTTACATCGTCCCAAATATTGGAAGGAATGTAAACCCTTGATGCTGCAGAGCACTTTTGACCCTGGAATTCAAAAGCTCCTCTTGTAATAGCTGTAGAAACTACTTTAGGCAAAGCTGATTTATGTGCTACAATAAAGTCTTTACCACCGGTCTCTCCCACAATCCTTGGGTAAGATCTGTACTTATTAATATTTGCTCCTATCGTTTTCCATAAATGTTGGAATACTCCGGTACTTCCAGTAAAGTGAAGCCCAGCAAAATCTTTGTGATTGAAGACTATATCACCAGCTACTGGTCCATCTACAAATATTAGGTTAATTACACCATCAGGTAAACCAGCTTCTTTGAACACTTCCATAATTACATTGGCAGAATAAGCTTGTGTATATGCCGGTTTCCAAATTACTGTATTGCCCATCAAGGCAGCGGAGGCTGGTAAATTTCCGGCAATGGCAGTAAAGTTAAATGGAGTAATAGCAAATACGAAACCTTCCAGTGCTCGGTATTCTAATCTGTTCCATACCCCTGTAGATGATTCAGGCTGGTCTTCATAGATCTTCATCATGTAATACACATTGTATCTCAGGAAGTCTATCAGCTCGCATGCTGAATCAATTTCAGCCTGGTAGATACTTTTAGATTGACCAAGCATTGTCGCTGCATTGATTTTGGCTCGGTAAGGTCCGGCAAGTAAGTCAGCCGCTTTTAAAAATACGCTGGCTCTGTGCTCCCATGGCATGGTAGACCAAGATTCTTTTACTCCTAACGCAGCGTTGATTGCTTGCTCTACATGAGAGGCATCGCCTTCATTAAAATGACCTAATATATGTTTATGATCGTGAGGAGGACTAACAGGTATTTTTTTGTCCGTTCTAACCTCTTCACTACCAATGTACATTGGTATATCAATTTGCTTCGATCTGGCTTCTTCAAGCGCTTTTTTAACTGCCAGTTTCTCTGGTGATCCGGGGGCATAATTTAAAACCGGTTCATTCGAAGGGGCAGGTATTTGATAGACTCCTTTAGGCATATAAATATCGTTTGATTAACATGGTTTATTTGTGCCCGCAAATTTAGGGAATGGCGAAGAAAAGGCCGCCTCTTAAAGTATTTTAGTCAGCTCACTTAAACAGTTTATCTCGTAGCTGACTTCTTCTTTGTGTGCTAGCTTTTCTGTATTGAAATAAACTGTGTCAATGGCGGCATTTCTGGCACCCACAATATCGGCTTTTAGGTTATCGCCTATCATTAAAGCCTCAGTTGCTTGAGAACCTGCTTTTTTCAATGTAAACTCAAAAATCTCTTTGGAAGGTTTTCGATGGCCACACGTTTCGGAAGTCACCATGCCTTCAAAATAATGATCAATTTTTGATTTAGAGATTTTAATGCTCTGAACGTCATTAAACCCATTTGTGAGCAGGTAAAGTGGATACCTTTCCCTTAAATAGTCCAGCACTTCAAAAGCATAGGGCATTAGATGACCTTTTGTAGGGCAATCAGAAATGTACCTTGATGATAGCGCCATTGATAAATCTATATTATCGATACCATGACTCGATAGAATAGTATTGAATCGATACTTTTTGATATATTCCCTGTCAATTTGGCCCTGATTATATTTATTCCAAAGGCCCTCATTTACCTTCTTAAAGGTTTTAACAAAGCCTTCGAGGCCTAAACCCCCGAAAGATGATAATTCAAATTCCTGATGTAAATCTGATAGCGTTTCCAGTGAATTTTTCTCGTAGTCCCAAAGTGTGTGATCTAAATCGAAAATAATTGTTTTGTATCTCTTCAAGTTTGCCAGTTTTTAGATTCCAGTTTGTTTTGTGCTAATTCACGATTACTGTACATGGTTTTGTAAACATTCTGATCCTTAATTAGCAGTTGATCTTTATTTAAAAATTGAAAGATCTGACTTATTATTTCATAAACTTCATCTTTTAGATAATAGAAAACCCACTGATCTTGTTTACGAGTATTTAAAATTCCGGAATTTTTGAGATAAATAAGGTGCCTGCTTGTTTTAGTTTGAGTGAACTCTAAGATATGCTCCAGGTCGGAAATGCACATTTCCTTATTTCTAAAAATTAAATGTAGAATTCTTACCCTCGACTCATCAGAGCAAGCTTTAAATATTTGTGAACCAAACGATAAATTGAAGTTTTTGAGTCGCATTGTAGTACTATCAAATTTATGAGAAATAGATAACATTGTAAGGAACTTTGACGTTCAATTGATAACTTCGGGGTTAAATGGCATATCTGTTAGATTAATCAATCTGATTCATAAAATTTGCGTAAAATCAACTCTATAATAACCGTTCTTTTGGTCGCTATTCTAGTGACTGGCATGCAATACACGGCTTCAGGTCAAGGTGCCAGAAAGGTGATTCAATTATCAGGAATTATCTTAGGCGAAGACAGTATTTCAGGTATCCCCGGAGTGCACGTTTATGTGCCAAAAGCAGGTAGAGGAACTACCAGTAATAGAGTAGGCTATTTTACAATGCCTGTTTTAGTGGGTGATGAATTGGTGGTGAGTGCCGTAGGTTATGAAAAGCAATTTTTCAGAGTCCCTGATTTCGATAAAGACAATATGACAATTGTTATCGAATTGGTTTCGGATACTACTTTTCTCGAAACGGTCGAGATTATGCCGTTTCCTACAGAAGAGATATTCAAAGAAGCAATTCTCGCTTTAAATATTCCCATTGAAGAACATAGCTACGATAACTTGAATGAAGATTTATTAGCACTTATGTTACAAACTGTACCCATGGATGGTGCGGCCAATCATAGATACTATATGGACAATTGGGTGAGATACCAGCAAGACAGATATGGGCCAAGGCCTAATCCTTTAACTAATCCCTTCAATTGGGCTACCTTTTTCAGATCTCTAAGATCTAATAAGAAGTAGTTCTACATTAATTGAAATATTGCTATTGCAGCAAATATCAAGGCTAGGTAGACAACCGCTACCAATATTTTCAACCCTTTTAATTCTGACCCGTCCATAACTTTAACATTTTATAATTAATGTTTCAGATATTGTGCCAAACTATTATGCCCGTAAAATGCATAATTTGAGCTTTTAATAAATAAAAAAATCCCAAATTGATATATTTTAATCAATTTGGGATTCAGTCCTATTTTAGAATTACTAATTTACTCTAACTCGATGAGAGTAATTTCTATAGTTAAATTGGTACCACCTTCTAGTGCTACATCTTGGTAGCTACCTAAAAGGCTAATAAACTCACCTTCTTCATCTACTTGGGCAAAGTATAAATCATAGGTTCCGCTTTCCATAAAGGCTAACGTAAATGAACCATCTTCATCCAAATCAGCACTAGTAACGGCATTTGGAAACCTAACTTCTTCATTCCCTGGTTCATCAGTTTCAGACTCGGTAAATTCACCGTCATTGTATGCGAAGACTAAAACTTTTCCAAGTTCAGTTGCTTCTGCTGTTAAGCTACCGCTAATTAACGCTGCATCTTCATTAGCTATTAGTCTTACCACTGGCTTTAGTAAATATTTACCGCTATTGCCGGCTCTTACTAGGGCTTTTCTTAAATCTAAGTCTAATGTTAGTGATACTACACCACCTTCAGGTATGGTAAATTCTCCTTTTGCTTTGTAGCCAGATTGGGCACCACTTGGAACAAAAAGTGGCTGTGTGGAGCCATCTAGATACTCTATATACGAACCCACATTTGATTGATTTCCATTAGCTCTTTCGACAATATCTAATATTAATCGAATTTCACTGTAAGCTCCTGCTGTTAAGCTTCCTTCAGTAAGAAAATATGAATTGCCATCCTGATAACTTAATATATCAATTTTCACTGGCTCTTCGAATGATTCTACAGTTTCCCAGCCGTCAGGTCCGTTTGCTTCAACGCTTAGCACCGAAATGAATACTGACTTGATATTAGCATCATCAATTGGTGCATCAGTAAGCGAAATGTTTGCTTTACCGGTGGCTCTCTCGTCATTATCGCTTGAACATGAGAGCAGCGCCATAGAAATAAATACTATTAGAAAACTCTTGATCACAAATTTTAACATACTGTTATTATTTTTCATATCTACTAATATAACGGATTGTAAATCAACATGATACAGGTAGTCGATGAACAGACTTATAGTTCGATAAAATAAAAAAAGGGAGCAATATTGCTCCCTTTCTAATGAATCTATGTGTTAAATTACTTCTTAGAAGAATCGTCTACTTCTTCAAACTCTACGTCAGAAACGTCACTGTCACCACTTGCTTGCGCATCTCCGGCTCCGCCTGCTTGTGCACCTGCGTTAGGGTCAGCGCCTGGCTGGCTTCCTGAAGCAGCATACATCTCCTGAGCAGCACCTTCCCAAGCTTTATTTAAAGCTTCTAAAGCTGCATCAATTTTGTCTACTTCCTGAGCTTGGTGTACTTTCTTCAATTCTTCCAAAGCACTGTTGATTTTAGACTTGTTATCGTCTGATAACTTGTCACCATACTCTTTCAATTGCTTCTCAGTCTGGAAGATCATAGAATCAGCTGAATTAAGTTTCTCAACTCTTTCTTTCGTTGCTTTGTCAGATTCAGCATTAGCCTGAGCCTCCTGCTTCATCTTTTCGATTTCCTCTTCTGTAAGTCCGGAAGAAGCTTCGATCTTAATCTTCTGCTCTTTACCTGTTCCTTTATCTTTTGCTGAAACATTCATGATACCGTTAGCATCAATATCGAATGTTACTTCAATTTGAGGTACACCTCTTGGTGCTGGTGGAATATCAGTCAATTGGAATCTTCCAATTGTTCTGTTATCGTTAGCCATCGGACGCTCACCTTGTAACACGTGGATGTCAACAGATGGCTGGTTGTCAGCAGCAGTTGAGAATACTTCAGATTTCTTAGTAGGTATGGTTGTATTAGACTCAATTAATTTAGTCATTACACCACCCATTGTTTCAATACCTAATGAAAGTGGAGTTACATCAAGTAGAAGAACATCTTTTACTTCTCCTGTTAACACACCACCTTGAATAGCAGCTCCAATCGCTACCACCTCATCAGGGTTAACACCTTTAGAAGGCTTCTTACCGAAGAATTTTTCTACTTCTTCCTGAATTTTAGGGATTCTGGTAGAACCACCAACAAGAATTACTTCGTCAATATCTGAAGGAGATACGCCTGCATCAGCTAATGCTTTTTTGCATGGCTCCATTGATCTCTTCACCAAGTTGTCAGCTAATTGCTCGAATTTAGATCTTGTAAGTTTTCTTACTAAGTGCTTTGGCACTCCATCAACCGGCATAATGTAAGGCAAGTTGATTTCAGTCTCAGTAGAGCTTGACAATTCAATTTTAGCTTTCTCAGCTGCTTCTTTTAATCTCTGAAGCGCCATCGGATCTTTTCTTAGATCAATGTTTTCATCGGATAAGAATTCTTCAGCTAGCCAGTTAATGATCACTTGGTCGAAGTCATCACCACCAAGGTGAACGTCACCATTTGTAGATTTTACTTCAAACACGCCATCACCTAATTCTAATACTGAAATATCGAATGTACCACCACCAAGGTCATACACAGCAATTTTCATATCTGCATTTTTCTTATCTAAACCATAAGCTAGTGCAGCAGCTGTTGGCTCGTTGATAATTCTTTTTACTTCTAATCCGGCAATCTGACCTGCCTCTTTTGTTGCATGTCTTTCAGCATCGTTAAAATAAGCAGGTACGGTAATTACCGCCTCCTTTACTTCAGTGCCAAGGTAATCTTCAGCTGTAGATTTCATTTTCTGCAAAATCATTGCTGATATTTCCTGTGGAGTATAATTTCTATCTCCAATTTTAACTCTAACAGTATCATTATTACCTTTTTCAAGTGGGTATGATACAGTTTTCAATTCTTCACCAACTTCAGAGTATTTCTTACCCATGAAACGCTTCACTGAGCTAATAGTGTTTGTTGGGTTGGTAATTGCCTGTCTTTTTGCAGGATCACCTACTTTTCTCTCACCTTTGCCATCCTCTAAAAAAGCAACGATAGAAGGTGTAGTTCTTCTTCCTTCGCTATTTGGGATAACAACAGGCTCGTTCCCCTCCATTACCGCTACGCAAGAGTTGGTTGTTCCTAAGTCTATTCCAATAATTTTTCCCATGATCGTTTTATAACTTATATTTTAAAATTCAATAGTCGTTTAACTGCTATTCATTGATCAATGGTTATGCCAAAAGGTTTTTGGTGACAGAATGTCAGAAATTAGTTCTAAGTTGAACGTTCAAAGTTGGTAACTACTTTGAACTTTGAACTTTGAACGTTTAACTTCGCACCTTTGAAAATACTATGGCACTTAAGGACGAAATAGCGAAGAGAAGAACATTTGGCATCATCAGTCACCCAGATGCTGGTAAAACCACACTTACTGAAAAACTTTTGTTATTCGGTGGTGCCATACAGACTGCCGGAGCGGTAAAATCGAATAAGATTAAAATGCACGCCCGTTCTGACTGGATGGAAATAGAAAAGCAAAGAGGTATCTCCGTTGCTACTTCGGTTATGGGCTTTAATTACGATGGAGTTAAAATCAACTTGTTAGATACTCCAGGTCACCAGGATTTTGCTGAGGATACCTATAGAACATTAACAGCTGTTGATAGTGTTGTGATGGTGATTGATTGCGTGAAGGGTGTAGAAATTCAGACTGAGAAATTGATGGAGGTGTGTCGTATGAGAAACACACCTGTCATCTGTTTTATCAATAAGTTGGATAGGGAAGGTCGCGATCCGTACGAGTTATTAGATGAAATTGAGGAGAAACTGAATATCAATGTTAGGCCATTATCTTGGCCAATTGGTATGGGTAAAGAATTTAAAGGTGTTTATAGCTTGTACAACAAAAACCTTCATTTATTCACAGCTAGTAAAACTAAGCTTGAAGGTGAGGGGATAAGCATCAACAATCTTGAAGATGAGCAATTAGAGAAATCTTTAGGTGTGAATTATGCCAACCAACTAAGAGAAGATGTTGAGCTAATTGAAGGTGTATATTCAGAGTTTGATGTTAATGAATATTTGTCAGGTAATGTAGCTCCCGTATTCTTTGGAAGTGCAGTAAATAATTTTGGTGTTAAAGAATTGCTAGATAGCTTCATTAAAATGGCTCCAGCACCTATAGAACGCGAAACTGAGGAGCGTGTTATTAAGCCTGATGAAAGTAAATTTTCTGGGTTTATTTTTAAAATTCACGCCAATATGGATCCTAACCATAGAAACAGGATTGCATTTATACGGGTTTGCTCTGGAAAATTTGAAAGAGGTAAAACATACCATCACGTAAGAGCAGATAAAAAAATCAGGTTCTCTAATGTAACTGCATTTATGGCCCAGGAGAAGGAACTAGTAGATGAGGCGTGGCCTGGAGATATTGTGGGTTTATATGATACAGGTAATTTAAAAATTGGCGATACCCTTACAGAAGGTGAGAAAACGGTTTATAAGGGTATTCCAAGTTTCTCGCCTGAGATTTTCAAAGAGGTTATCAATAAAGACGCCATGAAGACCAAGCAGCTGGAAAAAGGGCTTAGCCAATTAATGGAAGAAGGTGTGGCGCAATTATTTACCTATGAAATGGGGGCCAGAAAAGTGGTGGGTACCGTGGGCGCACTTCAGTTTGAAGTTATCCAGCACAGGCTAAAGCACGAATACGGAGCTTCATGTGACTTTATGTCAATGAACTTGTATAAGGCTTGTTGGATAAGTAGTAAGGATAAAAAGAAACTGGATGAGTTTGTGAAGTCTAAATACAGACACATTGCTCAGGATAAAGATGGCAAACTGGTATTTATGGCAGAGTCAAAATCCTGGTTAACCATGGTGCAAGACAATTTCCCTGAGATAGACTTTCATTTTACTTCGGAGTTTTAATTACTTCAAAGCATCAAAACTATATTTAGCGTCACTCCAAAACTCATCTAATTTGCGCATTCTAGGGGCAAGAAAGTTTATTAACTCCGGCCAATGCTCCTGATTGAAAATGGTTAACCCTTTTTTGCTCGTAAATATTCGTGATATGTACTTATTAGAATCTTCTTGGTAATATTCTTCATCCCAAATCCATTCTTCCTCCAATATGCTATGTAAGTAAGTTTTGAGCTCTAAGAATTGCTCAAAGAACAGCTCCCTAATGCCTTCATCCGGATGGTGAAGTTCAATTCCAATATACGCCTCTTTTTTAATGATGTCCATTCGAAAAAAAAGGTGCTTAACGCCTGTTTTGTAGTTTAACCAATTGACCTTAAGGCCCTCGGCAGATGGTTTTGAAGATAAATGCCTGCCTAGAGCTGTCCAGAATTTCTTTCTTATTACCGCTGATTCTTCTTTGCTGTACATTAATTCAAAAGTAAATGAAGTTGAATCAATACAAGGCTGTATTAATTCATAATTTTGTGAGAGAATAAGAAATGAAAATATGATTCAACCTTTATACGAGGACAACCATTTGATAATTGTTAATAAGCCAGCCGGAGCATTAGTGCAGGGTGATGATACAGGGGATGATCCACTTGGTGAAGAAGTGAAAGCATACATAAAAAAGAAATATAAAAAGCCGGGCGATGTGTTTTTAGGTGTGATACATCGTTTGGACAGGCCAGTGAGTGGGGCGGTTATATTTGCCCGAACATCGAAGGGGTTAGAGCGGATGAATAAGCTATTCCGTGATAGAGAAGTAGAAAAAACTTATTGGGCTTTAACAAAACAAAAGCCCGCAGAATTAGAAGGAGAGCTGGTTCATTGGCTTAAAAAAGACGGTGCTGCCAATAAAGTTACTGCATTTAACAAAGAAGGTAAAGGCGGCCAAAAAGCCATTTTGAATTATCGATTGATAGGTCATTTCGCAGAGTATTATTTGCTAGAAGTGAAACCTCAAACGGGTAGGCCTCATCAAATAAGAGTACAATTAGCCAAAATTGGCTGTCCAATTTTCGGAGATGTGAAGTATGGTGGTGATAAGTCCAATGATCAATCAGCAATATACCTTCACTCAAGAGAGGTGTCTTTTGTGCACCCTGTAAAGCAGGAGCCGGTACGTGTTACGGCCAAAACACCTAACGATCAAATTTGGAAACTTTTTGATGGAGTGGCCTCATGAATTGGATTAAAAAACTTGAAGATAAGTGGCAAGTAAGCAGAGTTCAGGTATTTATAATTCTGATTGTTTTTGCATGCACAGGTTTTACCGTAATGTTTTTGAAGAAACCTGTAGTTTCATTTTTTGTAGAAGATGGTGAGCAAAACATACTTTTTACTATTCTCTATTATTTGCTCATACTCCCAATATATAATGTTATACTTTTGATATATGGATTCATTTTTGGCCAGTTTAAGTTTTTCTGGGAGTTTGAAAAACGGATGTTTTCTAAGATCTTTGGCAAGAAAAAAGCCACCCGCTAGCGAGTGGCTTTCAATTTATTGATTTTTGGCGATTAGGCCTCTACGAGTCCATCAGCTAAAACAACAATTCTGTTGTTTAAAACTTCAACAACTCCACCAGTGATTTCTACACCATCTTCACCGCCTTTAGCTACTTTGTAGACTAACTCACCTTTTTTTAAAGTACTTACAATAGGAGCGTGATCATTCATTACCTGAAAAGATCCGTCAACTCCAGGAAAAGTAACAATGCTTACTTCGCCTGCAAATACTTTTTTAGTTGGGGTTACTACTTCTAAAAACATATTTTAATGTTCTGTGGTGATTAATTATTTATTAGCTTCAGCAAGCATTTTCTCACCTTTAGCTACCGCATCTTCGATAGTACCTACAAGGTTAAATGCCATTTCAGGAAGTTTATCGTGCTTACCATCCATAATTTCATTGAAACCTTTGATAGTATCTTTGATGTCAACAAGCACACCTTTTAATCCTGTAAACTGCTCAGCAACGTGGAATGGCTGAGATAAGAATCTCTGTACCCTTCTAGCTCTGTGAACAACCAATTTATCTTCATCAGAAAGTTCATCCATACCAAGAATGGCGATGATATCCTGAAGTTCTTTATATCTCTGTAAAGTTTCTTTTACTCTCTGTGCGCAGTTGTAATGCTCATCACCTAATACTTCAGCACTTAAAATTCTTGAAGTAGAATCCAATGGATCCACCGCTGGATAGATACCAAGCTCAGAAATTTTTCTAGAAAGTACAGTTGTTGCATCTAAGTGAGCAAATGTTGTTGCCGGAGCAGGGTCAGTTAAGTCATCGGCAGGTACATAAACGGCCTGAACAGATGTAATTGATCCTTTCTTAGTTGATGTAATTCTTTCCTGCATCGCACCCATTTCAGTTGCAAGTGTAGGTTGGTAACCTACCGCTGATGGCATACGACCTAAAAGGGCAGACACCTCAGAACCTGCCTGAGTGAAACGGAAGATGTTATCAACGAAGAAAAGGATATCTTTTCCTGGTCCTTCGCCATCTCCATCACGGAAATATTCTGCTACAGTTAATCCTGAAAGGGCAACTCTTGCTCTTGCTCCAGGAGGTTCGTTCATCTGACCGAAGATAAATGTAGCTTTAGATTCTTTTAATTTTTCCTGACTTACTTTAGAAAGATCCCATCCTCCTTCTTCCATCGATTTCATGAATTCGTCACCGTAAGTAACAATTCCTGATTCAATCATTTCTCTTAAAAGGTCGTTTCCTTCACGCGTTCTTTCTCCCACACCAGCAAATACTGAAAGACCTGAATAAGCTTTAGCAATGTTATTAATCAATTCCTGGATCAATACTGTTTTACCAACACCAGCACCACCAAACAAACCAATTTTACCACCTTTTGCATAAGGCTCGATAAGGTCAATTACTTTGATTCCTGTGTAAAGTACTTCTGTTGAAGTAGAAAGGTCTTCAAATTTTGGTGCAGGTCTGTGAATTGGAAGAGTAGTTTTGCCTTCTGGTTGTTTAATACCATCAATAGCCTCTCCAATTACGTTGAAAAGCCTACCTTTAATATCCTCACCTGTAGGCATAGCGATAGGAGCACCAGTATCTGTTACTTCCATACCTCTTACTAAACCTTCAGTACTTTCCATTGAGATAGTTCTTACACGATCTTCACCAAGGTGTTGCTGACATTCTAAAACCACTTTCTGACCATTTTCTTTGGTCACTACCAATGAGTCAAGAATGTTAGGCAATTTAGCTCCTTCAGTCTCAAAGCTAACGTCCACTACGGGGCCAATTACCTGGGTAATTTTACCAATATTTGCCATTTTTTATTTTTTATTAGAAATGATTAAAAGCCACTGCTGTTTTCAGTCCGCAAAACTACGTTTTATATTCTATAAAGCAAAAACAGTTTATGCACTTTTATGCAGTAAATGCTTTCTATTTCATGAGAACAATTCTGAAGGTAGTTCCTTGTCCTTCTTCCGATGACTTGATAAAGATTTTGCCTTTATGATAGGACTCTATAATACGTTTGGCAAGTGTTAAACCCAATCCCCAGCCTCTCTTTTTTGTTGTAAACCCCGGATTAAACACTTGTTTGATCTTGTTTTTAGGAATCCCCTTTCCGGTATCTCCTATATCAATAAAAATACGGTTTTCGCTTCCCCTTAGGATGTTTATAAATATAGACCCCGAACCGCTCATTGAATCCACAGCATTTTTACAAAGGTTTTCTATTACCCATTCAAATAGTGGAGGGTTTACTTTGGCTTCTATCCCTTGGTTAAGAGCCAACACTGTAATATTTATTTTTGGAGAAATTCGGGGCTTTAGGTAAGCGATGATATTTTGAATCAACGGCTCTATCTTTTCATTCTGTAGTACTGGCGCACTGCCAATATTTGAAAAGCGCTCGGTTATTACTTGCAGCTTTCGCACATCTTTTTCCAGCTCTTCAATCAGACCGTTTTTCTTCATATGCTCGTCATCTTTAAAATATTCCATCCAGGCCATTAATGAAGAAATTGGTGTACCTAACTGATGTGCTGTTTCTTTAGCCAAACCTACCCACACTTGATTCTGCTCAACTGCTTTGCTATAGTTAAAAGCCATATAGGAGATAAAAGCAAAAATGGCTATGACTGATAGTTGAATATAAGGGTAGTAAGTGAGTTGCGTAAGAAGAAATGAGTTTTGGTAATACACATATTGAACATCATATATCTCATTACTTTCTTTATCTCTGAATTTAATTTCTATCGGTTCATAGGTGTCCTTCATGTCCTCTAACTCTTCTCTTAGCCTTTTATAGAGTTGAGAACCAGTAAATTTTCCAATATCGATATTTCGATAATCTGTAATACTGTCATTCTCATTGACCAGAATTGTGGGTATGGAGTTATTTTGAAATACAATCTCCTCTGTAATGAAATAAAGGTTATTGTTTTGAGATTCATTGACTGTGTATTCTAAAGCTCTCGCAAATAATTCTATTTGCCTTTTTTCTCTATCCTGAAGCTGTTCTACGAGTATATTAGTGTAGTAGATTGAGCTTACGCTTATTAATACAGATACAGTTAAAACAACCCACTTTATTTTGGATTTATTTGAGTAAATATCAATTCCAACAAGCTTATTGGTTGTTGCCATGGATATCAAATTAAACAAAAAAACCGGATAGCTGTGCCATCCGGTTTGTTCAAATATTTGTGAAAAATTAGTTTTTCATCATAAACCACTTGGCTAATACTTTGTAGTTAACTTTTGTACCGTGCATTAAAATACCTACTCTGTAAATTCTGCCAGCCAGCCATATGGTGAATACAAAGCCACCAACAAGTAGTAGTATTGATAAGGCTAGTTCCCATATCGGTACACCAAAACCAATTCTACCCATCATTACAATAGGGGAGGTAAATGGTATCATTGATAACCAAAAACTCATACTTCCACTTGGGTCGTCAAACACAAACATGGACATGCCGAAGAAGCCGATTAAAATTGGTAGCATTATCGGCAACATAAATTGCTGTGCGTCTGCCGGTGTGTCTACCGCAGAGCCTACAGCTGCAAATAAAGCACCATATAGTAAATAACCTCCAATGAAGTAAAGCACGAAGCTGATGACAATAGTAACAATAGGAATATTGCTAATTTGCTCATACGCCTTTTTAATTTTTGGGTTTTCCGCGAAGCTCTTCTTTAGTTCCTCAGAATCTTCACCAACCGTTTTCGATACTTGTTCAATTTGGGCCTCACGTGTGTCATTTAATCCTAAATACGAACCTGCACCTAGATAAATTCCACCCATGATGGCTATCCAAATGATTATTTGAAGTAAGCCAACGGATGCTACACCCACCACTTTACCAAGCATAAAGTGAAATGGCTTTACTGTAGATACAATTACCTCTACAATTTTACTATTCTTCTCTTCAATTACGCCCTGCATTACTTGTCCGCCATAAACGAATAAGAACATGTAAATAAGAAATCCGGTAATATAACCAATGCTCGAAGCCAGTCCCGAACTGCTTGATTGCTCATTTTCTTCATTGCTAAGGCGCGTGTCTAATGCAATTTGAGTATTTAATTTAGAGAGCGTTTCCTTATCAATTTCATACTTGGCAAGTTTTAATTCCTTAACATGGCGCTCTAATAAATTTTCGATATCTCCCACAACAGAAGGGCCAGGGGTAGTTTTGGTATAAAGTACAATGCCTTCCGGTTTTTCAATGTCAAGTGCAGGTATGTATAGCAAACCGAAATCTTCACTTTCATTAAATGCTACCAAGGCTTGTTCTAAAGGATTATCTAGAAAGTTGATCTTGAAATCGTCATTACTTTTAAGCGTAAGGCTATCCATTTCATTCACAACCATTAATTCTCTTGGGCCGGAATTTTGCTTTTCTTTAATGGCAAAGTAGGCCAGACCGCCTATAACTGCGGGAAAGAGTAAGGGAACCAACAAAGTGGCAATAAGAAACGATTTCTTCTGTACTCTACTCTTAAATTCTCTTTCAATGATTAAAAATATCTTATCCATTTTGCCCTCCTTTCACCTGTGAAATGAATATGTCGTTGATTGATGGAATTTTCTCGTTAAAGCCCATTATTTCTGTTGATTTTACAAGTTGACTTATCAAGTCATTTGAAGAAGTTTTTTCAGCTGTTTGCAGTGTAGACTCATAAACATCGTCATGGATGTTGCTTTCACTTAACAACTTTATGTCACCATTGAGCACACCGTTAAGTTTATTCTTATGTGTAACTATATAAGTGTGATTTCTGAAAGAGTTTTTGATCTCTCTTTTATTACCCTCCAGTATTACTTTAGATTTATTAATTAGGGCAATGTTATCACATAGTTCTTCCACAGATTCCATTCTGTGCGTTGAGAATATCACAGTACTCCCTTTTTCTCTTAATTCTAAAATTTCATCTTTAATGAGATTGGCATTGATTGGATCAAAACCTGAAAAGGGCTCATCAAGAATTATCAGTTTAGGTTCGTTAAGTACGGTTGAAATGAACTGAATTTTCTGAGCCATTCCTTTAGAGAGGTCTTCAATTTTTTTATCCCACCATTGAATAATTTCTAATTTCTCACACCATTGTTTACTTCTGATAATAGCCTCTTTTTTACTTAGGTTTCTCAGTTGGCCCAGGTAAACTAATTGTTCACCCACTTTCATCTTCTTATAAAGG
Source organism: Fulvivirga lutea (assembly GCF_017068455.1). Lineage (NCBI taxonomy): Bacteria > Pseudomonadati > Bacteroidota > Cytophagia > Cytophagales > Fulvivirgaceae > Fulvivirga > Fulvivirga lutea. Next base: position 42,813 of record NZ_CP070608.1, on the reverse strand, counting down.
CCCCTTTCTTCGGGCAGATAACCGATAATGGAAATGTGATTCAGGTTAAGTTCTTCTCCGTTAATGAGAATGGATCCTGAATCAGCATTAATAATCTGGTTTATAATTCTGATTAAAGTGGTTTTACCTGCTCCGTTAGGGCCAAGTAATCCGTAAATCGATTTCTCGGGAATGGTGATGCTTACATCGTCTAAAGCTGTGTGTTGAGCATAGCTTTTTTTAACATTCCTTACTTCTAGTGCATTCAAAGGTTTGTTCTTTTGGTTCAGAGTGTTAGTGCATGAAAGAATAAAAATATTACACATACACGAAATTATTTTCTAAACTATCAAAAAGAAAAGCGATCTCTAGCCTAAAGGGATAAGTGGTTTCAGAAAGAATTAAAAATCCTATTTCGATGATGAAATAGGCTGTTCTTTGAAAATAATTTTGCCCATACTCACATCTAAATTAAAATTCAGTGTGTTGGGAGCAGTTTCTGAATACGCATCGTTCACGAATGTGTTATTGCCTATGTCTTTGAATGTTTTGAGTAAACTCACTTTGCATAACCATGAATTGCTAATTTTTACTTTCACCGGGGTATTGCTTGATGGAAGTACAATCATTAGGTTGCCAGCGCCAACACTGCCGTGCACGTTGGTGGCAAGAACAGCATCATCGGTAAAGTCTAATAATAAATCTCCAAAGCCTACATCGGCAATAATATTTTTTGATTTTGACAAGTTCACGTTTTCTACCTTCACAGAACCCATATCAACCTGGACATAAAAAGTATCCATTTCAACTTTGTTGTAATCTGATGCTTTGAAGCTTACATCTGCGCTACCTGTATTAATTTTCACCTTTTCAATGGACAATCCACTTAAATCTATATTGGCATTACCAATACCATATCTCAAATTAAGGTCATAGACCTTATCTGTTGATAAGTACATCTTCCATAAATTATCAGATGACTTTTCATCGTTACCAAACATACGGTAAGAAATAGAACGACTCAATCCGGCAGACTTGTCATCTTCCAGATTCAATTTTATTATGCAGGTTTTATCTGTTATTTCTTTATTAAATGAATGTGAGTAACTGTCAAAGTCTTGATTGCCGTAAACGGTGAGTAATTCTCCTGTTGTAGAAGATTTGATAAAGCAAGTCCCGCTGTTCACCCCAAAATCAAGGTCAACGCGTTCAACCGCATCATTATTATCTATAGAAAATTGCTTCTTAACTTGAGCAACTGAAAGGGTAGTACTGATGATTCCGATCCCCAATAACAGAATTCCTTCTCGCATGGGAGTAAGTAACGGGGACTCAGTACTTTGAGTTACATAATGGTTGCATATTTTTAAAGCAAAAAGGGACAATTTCTTACATTGTCCCCTTTCGTACTAATTTATCTTTCTTAATTAAAAGAACTCTTTCATTTTCTCGAAGAATCCCTTCTCACCTTTTTCAGGATTTGGTTTGAAATTAGCCGATTCTCGTAAGCTTTCAAGCTTCTGCCTTTCTTCGGCTGTTAGTGTTTTAGGAGTCCAAACATTTACATGAATTAATTGGTCTCCACTTCCATATCCATTGATATCCTTAATTCCTTTGCCTCTAAGCCTTAAAACCTTACCTGCTTGTGTGCCTGGCTCAATTTTTATTCTTGCTTTACCAGTAATAGTAGGTACTTCAATAGACGTACCTAGAGCTGCATCTATAAAACTAATGTACAAATCGTACACTACATTATTTCCATCCCTAACAAGCGTGTCATTTTCCTTTTCTTCAATAAGAATAAGAAGGTCTCCAGCAGCGCCACCACCAGGAGCTTCATTACCCTTACCAGACATTGATAGCTGCATACCTTCAGAAACGCCTGCAGGTATTTTTATAGAAATCACTTCTTCTTTAGATTCAAGTCCGGAGCTATCTACACCTGAAGGTCTGGAATCAACCATTTTACCTGCACCACCACATGCTGGGCAAGTTGAAGATGATACCATTTGGCCAAGCATAGTATTCACCACTTTTCTAACCTGACCAGTACCCTGGCACTGACTACAGTTTTTAAAAGTTACTCCATCAGCTCTTACAAGTCGGTTTACTTTTATCTTTTTCTCAACGCCATTAGCAATTTCTTCTAAGGTAAGTTTGAGTTTTATACGAAGGTTAGAACCTTTTCTGCCTCTTCGTCCACGGCCGCCACCGCCTCCAAAGAAGCTGTCGAATGGACTGCCGCCACCACCGAAAATATCTCCAAATTGAGAGAAGATATCTTCCATGTTCATGCCTCCGCCACCACTGAAGCCACCACCATTCATACCAGCATGGCCGAATTGATCGTATCTCTGCTTCTTCTGAGGGTCGCGCAATACTTCGTACGCTTCTGCAGCTTCCTTAAATTTCTCTTCAGCCTCAGGGTTATCAGGGTTTTTATCAGGGTGATATTTGATAGCCACCTTTCGGTAAGCCTTTTTTATCTCATCTGCGCTGGCAGATTTATCAACCCCTAATACTTCATAATAATCTCTCTTTGCCATGATCTTAAAATTTTAGCAGGATTAGTTACCTGTTACCACTTTGGCATATCGTACTACTTTCTCTTTAAGCATATATCCTTTTTCAATGATATCTACCACCTTGCCTTTTAATTTCTTTTCAGGAGCAGGAATTTGTGTTATAGCTTCATGAAAATCAGGGTCGAAGTCCATGCCTATATCACCTTTCATTGGGGTTAATCCTTTTTGCTCTAATACTTTCTTTAATTTGGTGTGCACAAGGTCAATTCCCTCTTTCACAGCTTTCATTTCAACATCTTCCTTTTCAAAGGATTTTTCAGCTCTTTCGAAGTCATCAAGCACAGGAATTAAAGCAGCCATTAAATCTTCATTCGCTGTTCGCACAAGGTCTAATTTCTCTTTAGCCGTTCTTCTTCTAAAATTTTCGAACTCAGAATATAGCCTTAAATACTTGTCTTTACTTTCTGCCAACTCGTCTTTTATTTTAGTCAACTCGTCAGTTTCTTCTTCAGTTTCTTCTACTTCCACTTCCTCCTGTTCCGTCACTTCGTTGACTGTTTCTTCTTGTTTATCCACTTTTTCTTCGTTTAAAGTGTCTTTTTCTTCTGTATTTTCAGATTTCATATGCCTTTCTACAATAAACCAATAATTTATGCGAGAATAGGTGTCAATTACTCTGCCAATGACATGGATATGTCAAATTGACACAAAATTAGCTGTTTAAAGATTTCCAGATGGTATCTTTCAGTTCTGTAAGCCCTTGCTGGGTAATGGAGGAAATAAAGTGATAAGGAATTCCTTCTGGTAATACCTGAGCCATTTCTTTTTTTAGTTCTTCGTCCAATAGGTCAGATTTTGAAATAGCCAATAATCGTTCTTTATCCAGTAGCTCTGGATTGTATTTCTTCAATTCCTCCAGTAATATATCGTACTCTTTTTTAATATCATCAGCATCAGCAGGTATCAGAAATAAAAGGATGGAGTTTCTTTCAATATGTCTTAAAAATCTAATTCCCAGACCTTTACCTTCTGAGGCTCCTTCGATAATTCCTGGAATATCTGCCATTACAAATGACTTGTAATCCCGATATGACACAACTCCTAGGTTAGGCACAAGTGTTGTAAATGGGTAATCGGCAATTTCTGGTTTAGCTGCAGAAAGCACAGAAAGCAATGTTGATTTACCAGCATTCGGGAAGCCCACCAAGCCAACATCCGCTAAAACTTTTAATTCAAGGATTATCCATTCTTCCAGGCCAGGTTCGCCAGGTTGCGCAAATCTTGGTGTTTGGTTGGTTGCAGTTTTAAAATTTTCGTTACCCAAACCGCCTCTACCTCCGGGCGTAAGAACTCTTTCTTCACCATCTTCAGTAATCTCAAAAAGCTTCTCGTTAGTTTCTGCATTTCTTGCTACTGTACCCAATGGTACTTCGATTATTATATCTTCGCCATCTGCCCCAGTACTTCGACTTTTACCTCCAACTTCGCCATTGGAGGCAATCACATGTTTTTTGTATTTAAGGTGAAGTAACGTCCAGAGTTGGGCATTTCCTTTGAGTATGATGTGACCACCTCTACCACCATTTCCACCGTCTGGCCCGCCTTTTGGTACGTGCTTCTCTCTTCTAAAATGTACCGCCCCATTTCCGCCAGAACCTGAGCGGGAACAGAATTTTACATAGTCAATGAAGTTGGAGGAGGACACTCTGTGTTATTTGAATGAATCTATTTCAGTGCAAATTTTATCAAAAATCTCATCGATAGATCCAACGCCATTTACACCACTAAATTTGTTCTGCTTTTTATAGTATTCAGCAACAGGAAGTGTTTCATCTAAATATACTTTTATCCTGTTGTTAATTTTCTCTTCACTTTGGTCATCAGCCCTACCGGATATTTTTCCTCTTTCGAGTAGTCTCTTTTTTAATTCTTCAAAAGGTACTTCTAAGGCGATCATTCCGGAGATTGGAGTTCCCTTAGAATTTAACAGTTTATCTAAAGCTTCTGCCTGTTTCACTGTTCTTGGAAATCCATCGAAAATAAACCCACTTGAATTTTCTTCAGAGTTTATTTTTTCGTCTACCATGCCAATAACCACTTCATCAGGAACTAAAAAGCCATCATCCATGAATTTCTGGGCTTTTTTACCGAGCTCGGTACCTTCGCTTAAATGCTTTCTGAAAAGATCGCCTGTTGATATATGGTTAAGATTATATTTTTTTATAAGCTTTTCGCTTTGAGTTCCCTTACCTGCTCCGGGAGGGCCAAACAGTACAATATTTAACATGTTCTAATTTTTTGAAGCTTTAAATATAAGGTAAAATTTCGGGCTAGTCTTTAAGTTGAAATATATCCTTTGTATTTCTTCCTATACCATCGTAGTCAAGCCCATAACCTACAACAAATTTATCGGGAATATCAAAGCCAACATATTTAAGTTCTATACCTGCATCTTTAGATTTAGGTTTTTGTAAAAGCGTAATTACCTCTACCGATGTTGCTCCTAAGGAGTGAAATTCTTCCTGAATTTTAGAAATAGTTCTTCCTGTATCAATAATGTCTTCTAATATGACAACGTCCTTTTTAAAGATGTTTTCATTAAGCCCGATTAACTGCTTCACATTCCCAGAAGACTCCATATCTTCATAGCTTGCTACTTTTACAAAGGAAATTTCGCATTCAATTTTAACTTCTTTAAGTAGATCAGCAGCGAACATGAAAGAACCATTCAATATGGCAATGAACAAAGGTCTTTTTTCTTTGTAGTCAGAATTAATTTTTCTAGCCAGACTCTTGACCTTCTTATTGATATCTTCCTGAGTAATGTACTTGACGAATTTCTTGTCTTTAATTACCATAATAAGCCGTATAGACGGGTATTTTAAAATGAGCCTGCAAATATATAAAGATTAACCAAAGCGCAACGCTATAGTTTTTTCATTAAGTAGGAATATAGTTCTATCATGGAGGCTATATCCTTTTTATTAACGGTTTCGTCAGGTGAATGAACATTATCCTCCGGGGCTCCTATAAAGCACCAGTCTACAGGATATGGAGAAGTTTGAATTTCTCTGCCATCGCTACTGCCATTGGCTTCCACTTCTAGTTGGAAGGGGATTTTACTGGATTGTGCTAAACCAACAATTTTATTGATGAAAGCTCTTCTGGGGATGTTCCTGTCACGCATACTAACAACAACTCCATTACCAGGATGAACACCGTCAGTAACCCATGTAATGTCAGAGATCAAGGCATTTCTTACTTTCCAATTTTCATAAATATATTTGATCAAATAGGGGACAGATCCACCGCCATGCTCCTCCCAGCAACTAAAGACAATAACCCCATTTTCTAACGTTTCAGCTACTTTTAATGCTGAAAATACACCCAAACGGTTATCAAGATAACAGGTGGTTATATATTGCTTAGTTTCCCTAAAATCACATTTATATGTAAGATCAGTTCCTGTATCGATGGCTCTGCCAAACTTATATTTTACTTGTTGGTCTTCTGTAATCAATAGCTCACATTCTATTGGACCAAGACTATCTTCACCAACCAATTTGGTGCCGGATTCTGCATGTGGCCCACCTATCGGCACGAGCTGATCTTCATACCTTACTGTATATCCAATTGAATCTATATGAGCGAAAATGGCTGTTCTGGGTTTACCAAATTTTAGAATGATACAATCTTGAAATTCTTCACCATGAATTACCTGAGGCTCAACTTTCCAATTTGACTTATTATTTTCTATGTAGGATAATAAAAATTCTTTGATTGGAGCCTCATTTCCAGAAGGAGCATGAATTTGGCATAAATTTTTTAACAGTGTAAAGTCACTCATTTTTTAAAAATATTTCAATGTAAATTCCACTAGTTATCTAATAATAATTATATTTCGATAATAAATTGTTAATCGTACAAACCCTAACCCCGCCACATTAATGGTTGTAGTTATAAATGAAAAGGCATCTATTGCCAATCATTTTCTATATGAGTTGAGGCACAAAGGTATTCAAAAGGATCGGGCCAAATTCAGACTTAATTTGAAAAAATTAGGTCAAATCATGGGTTATGAGGTGTCCAAGTCATTGAAGTATAGCACGCAACAGGTGGAAACACCTTTAGCAACCGCTAATGTAGAGCTACTTTCCGAACAGCCCGTGTTAGTAACAATATTAAGAGCATCAATACCTTTTTTTAATGGATTCTTAGATTACTTCGAGCAATCCGATGTAGCATTTATAGGTGAGTACAGGCAAGAAGGCACATCTGAGGTTTCGGTAAAATTAGACTATGTAGCAGCACCGAAAATAAAAGGTAGACCATTAATAATTATTGACCCTATGTTGGCTACCGGTAAGTCCCTTATCAAGGCTTTTAATCAGTTGAGTGTAAATGGATTGCCAAGTTCAGTACATTTTGTCTCAGCAGTTGCTGCACCAGAGGGAATTAACTATATTGCCGACCATTTGTCCATAGACTACACTATTTGGACTGCTTCATTAGATGAGAAACTCAATGAGCATTCATTTATTGTGCCTGGTCTGGGGGATGCCGGTGACCTAAGTTTTGGAGAAAAGTTATAGTAACAAACTATGTTATTAGATATTGTAATGCTTATAGTTGGATTGTTTGTCCTCATTATGGGAGGCGACTTTCTCGTACGTGGGGCTTCCAGTCTTGCCTTAAGAGCACATATATCTCCATTGGTTGTGGGCCTTACTGTTGTAGCATTTGGCACATCGGCCCCTGAATTATTGATAAGTATTAAAGCTGCTTTGGAAGGAAGCCCTGACATGACCATGGGTAATGTGGTTGGATCCAATATCTGCAACTTGGCGTTAGTACTTGGCATTACAGCACTCATCGGCCCAATTAATGTTCAAAAAGATTCAATAAAGATAGACTGGCCAGTATGCATGGGCAGCGCACTAATATTGTATTTCGTAGTAAAAGAAAAAGATGCAGTTATCGATTCTATTGAAGGATTGGTTTTTATACTTCTTTTAATAGTTTACACCGTTTATATAATAAGGAAGTCAAGGAAGGAGACCAAGGCTCTTAGAGATTCTGAGGAGGATTTAGATCTACCAGAAGTTTCGAATAACCTGATTAAAGATTCATTATACATTCTTGGTGGCTGTGCTGGCTTATACTTTGGTGCCGATTGGTTTGTAGGTGGTGCAAAAGAAATGGCCTCTTTCTTAGGTGTAAGTGAAAGGGTTATTGGTATTACAGTTTTAGCATTAGGAACTAGCTTGCCTGAATTAGTAACAGCTATTGTGGCCTCAATTAAGAAAGAAACTGATCTGGCATTAGGTAACCTGATGGGATCTAACATCTTTAATATTCTTTCAATTCTAGGCATCACAAGTATCATTCAAGATATTCACGTTAGTGAGGCCATCATTCATCAGGATATGACGGTAATGCTGGGCATCACTCTTTTGATTCTTCCTTTGATGCTTTATAAGCGTAGAATGGCAAGATTTGCGGGTGGTTTATTACTTCTTATCTATTTAGTATATACATACAGTGTGATATCCTAATTTTACAGGATGATCGCTGAAATACTCAAAACCATATCCATTATTTTGCTCACTATGTTAAAGTTCATATTTGGACCCGTAGGAGGCTATGGAGCAGGGTTTTCGTATTTATTTACTGTTATTATCACCGTTGTTGGGATGATGGCCAGCGTGATTTTATTTACCTATCTGGGAAATTATATCCGTGAAAATTGGTTAAATAGAATTTTCAAGAAAAAGAAAGTATTCACAAAACGTAATAGGCAGTTTGTTGCCATTTGGAAGAAATATGGAATCAAAGGTGTAGCCTTTTTAACACCTATTTTACTAACACCGATAGGCGGTACTCTTTTGTTAGCCACTTATCACACTCCAAAGAAAGTGGTAATTACGTATATGCTAGTAAGCGCTGTGGTTTGGTCGTTTGTTTTAACAGCGCTAGTGTATTATGCCGGGGATACTATCAAAGCATTTATTCCTCAGGATTCTCATCCGGAAGAATTTCTATATCCTGAATAAGAACTTTTTTAGAAATAGCCTGACCGGTTTTGGTAGCAGCTAAACCACCCATGGCAGTTTCTTTATATCTGTTTTCCATGCTTTGCCCTACTTCACCCATAGCATCAATGCATTCATCTACTGGGATAACGGCACTCACATTTGAAAGTGCAATTTGTGCGGAAGAATTAGCTATGGCCGCTGCACTTGCATTACGCACCACGCAAGGTACTTCCACCAAACCAGCAACAGGATCACAAACAAGGCCGAGCATACACTGCACCGTTATCGCTACCGCGTTAAAAATTTGATCGATATCTCCGCCCAAACAATAAACAATAGCACCAGAAGCCATGGCTGCAGCACTACCGGTTTCTGCCTGACAACCACCAACAGCACCCGCTAGCGAAGCTTTTTGTTCAATGATTAACGCAATGCCAGCGCCAATTAATAGTCCTTCTAATATTTTTTTATCCTCGAGTCCATGAATTTCCTGAAGTGTATAAAGTGTGCCAGGAAGAATGCCTGAAGCCCCGGCAGTAGGTGCGGCTACAATTCTTCCCATACATGAATTTACTTCTTTAGCTGCAAGTGCTCTTGAAATCAGATTTTGAAATTCCCTGGAAAGCACAGTTTTTTCGTTTTGATAAACCTTTTTGGCTCCATTGTTTATCATGCCTGACCGTGAAGACATGTCTTCAGAGAGGCCGGTATCTACTGCTTCTTTCATGACGTCATAAGCACGTTGTAGTCCCGACCAAACATCAGTTTCATTTCTTCCTTTTTGTTCTTTTTCGTAATCAAGAACAGGTTGAAATAATGGAACTTTGTGTTCTACGCAATATTCTTTCCAACTAGCAAAATCATTAAATAATAGCGCCATAGTTTGTTGCTTTTCAACAAAGTTAACGGAAACTTATCAGAGCAACTCAATGATTTTGCGAAGCATCACAATTCCAATGATCGTTAAGAAGAGGTAAGAAATTACTCTGGCGGGAGTTTTTTCACCCAATTTAAGGCCCAATGGGGAACCGATAATTACTCCAGCAGCTAATGGAAGTGCCACAGGAAAAAGAATAAACCCTATATGCGAATAGCTTAATTCAATTGAAGGTTTATTAACGATATTCAGAAATGTAAGTAAGAGCGAGGTGATAAAAATGGTACCATAGCTAATTTTCTTGGCCTTTATAATATCTACCTTCATCCAAAGGTTCAGCATTGGTATTACCATTGAACCACCACCAAGGCCTGTAAGTGCAGCCACTGCACCACCGCTTATTCCAGTTACTATTAATTTTGGAAGAGTAATATTCTCTTTCTCCTCCAAGCGTTTTCTGAGTTTGCTAAGCGTTCTAATAATTATATAGGCTAGTAATACTATAATAATCGTATTATAGGCCTCTTTAGAATAGGTAGAATTGTAAACAATTAACTGTAAAAGAATAGAAGCCGTTGCTCCAGCCACCATGGCCAGAATGAAGGTTTCATTCCAATACATTTTTCGTTTAATCATTAACTGTACGTTGTTCAGAAAAGAGGAGCACATGGTAGCAAAAATTGTATTGGCAATCGTGAGTTGTACAATTAACACATCAGGAATACCCATATTGGCCAGCGCCAAGGGTATAACAGCTATCATTATAAAACCAGTGCCCACACCGGTGATGCCAGCTAACAGCCCTCCTATTAAACCGGCAATAAAAAGTAAGGTGTATATAATCATTGCAATAAAAAAAGCTGCACGAAGCAGCTTTTAATTATATAGTCGATAAAACTTATCCGTTCATGGAAATCAGGAACTCTTCGTTATTTCGCGTGCCTCTCATTTTTGAAAGTAGGAAATCCATAGCTTCATTCGAATTCATATCAGACATGAATTTGCGTAGTATCCAAACTCTCTGTAGCTCTTCCTCTGACATGAGTAAGTCTTCTCTTCTTGTGCCAGAAGCAGGAACATCAATAGCAGGATAAACTCTCTTGTTAGATAGTTTTCTATCCAATTGCAATTCCATGTTTCCTGTACCTTTAAATTCTTCGAAGATAACCTCGTCCATCTTAGAACCTGTTTCAATTAATGCAGTAGCAATAATAGTAAGTGAACCACCATTCTCTACATTTCTTGCCGCACCGAAGAATCTTTTAGGCTTATGTAGTGCATTCGCATCCACACCACCAGAAAGTATTTTACCTGATGATGGTACAACAGTGTTGTAAGCTCTCGCAAGTCTTGTGATTGAATCAAGAAGTATAACAACATCGTGGCCACACTCTACCATCCTTTTAGCTTTCTCAAGCACCATGCTCGATACTTTAACATGTCTTTCGGCCTGCTCATCGAAAGTAGAAGAGATAACCTCTGCTTTTACACTTCTGGCCATATCTGTTACTTCTTCAGGACGTTCGTCAATAAGTAGAATGATCAAATAACATTCCGGATGGTTCTCGGCAATGGCATTGGCCACGTTCTTTAACAATACAGTTTTACCTGTTTTTGGCTGAGCTACAATCATACCTCTCTGACCTTTTCCTATAGGAGAAAATAAGTCTAAAATTCTTGTAGAATAGTTATCGGGCTTAGTGCTCAGTTTTATTTTTTCTTCTGGGAAAAGAGGGGTTAAGTATTCAAAAGAAACTCTATCTCTTATTTCCTCAGTGGTTTTTCCGTTAACAGTACCAACTCTAAGAAGGGCAAAATACTTTTCACCTTCTTTTGGTGGCCTGATTTGTCCCTGAACTGTATCCCCAGTTTTTAAACCAAATAGTTTAATCTGCGATGGAGAGACATATATATCATCTGGACTGGCCAAATAGTTATAATCTGAAGACCTTAAGAAACCATAGCCATCTTGCATGATTTCCAGCACCCCTTCATTTTCTATTACACCATCAAAGTCTTTAATGGCGCTTTCTTTTTTCTTGTGATCTCTGTTTCCTCCTCTGTCGCCACGATCATCTTTATTTTCTTTGTTAGAACTGCGATCGACCTTCTTTTCAGATTTGTTATCCTTTCTATCGGGCTTTCCTTTGTTGTCTGACTTAGAATTATCTGTCTTAGAATCTTTTTTATCATCGCTAGAGCCGGCAGTCTTTTCAAGTTCAATGTCAAAAGACTCTAATAGCTCATCGGCATTCATGTCTTTAGCATCTTTCTTTTCAGTTACGTTTTCTCTTTTTCTAGGACGCTTCTTTTGTTCTTGAGCCGGCTTTTCTTCTGAGGTTTTCTTTTTAGGAAGCTTTTCTTCTGGAGTGATGGCTTGTTGATCAAGGATTTTGTAAACAAGCTCTTCTTTTGAGAGTTTCTTGTAGTTTTTCAGGCTTAATTCTTCAGCTATTTCTTTCAATTCAGAAAGAAGCCTGACGTTTAATTCTTCAATCGTATACATAAATTAATAATGTGGTATTGGAATGTAATTTGGTTATAATAATATCAATGATTTGGTGTTTTAGAATTCACCGTTTTGATTTCGACTTGTAGATAAAATTGTTGATGATGAATGACTTTCTTTATCAGGAAATGATTCTTAAAGTCAATTACTTCATAATTGGTATTGCAATAATATAGTAACCATAGTCAATCCACAAATTTTATTTGTAAATAATCAATCTACCCTAAATATTCTTCCCCTTTTACTTTAAAAATGCATTATTTTGCAGCGATTTTAATAAAAACCAATTATGCTAGAAGTAAATCGCGTACGTGCAGAGAAAGAGAAAGTAATAAGTGCTCTTGAAAAACGTCAGTTAAAAGATGCTTCATCTTTAATTAATAGAATTATTGAAGTGGATGACGAAAGGAAAGCAACTCAGACCAAAAACGATGAAATTCTTGCTGAGGCAAATCAACTTTCTAAGCAAATTGGCCAACTTATGAAAAGTGGTAATAAAGAAGAGGCCGAAGCGATTAAAAATAAAAGCAGTGAATTAAAATCTGAAAGTAAGAATCTTACTGAAAAACTCAATTCATTGGAAGATGAGTTAAGACAATTATTATACAAAGTTCCTAACACACCAAATTCTAATGTTCCTGCTGGCGCAAATGCAGAGGCAAATGAGGTTGTTTACGAACATGGAAGCGTACCTACCTTACATGATGGAGCATTACCACATTGGGAGCTGATCAAAAAATACGACATTATTGATTTTGAACTAGGCAATAAAGTTTCAGGGGCTGGATTTCCATTCTATAAAGGAAAAGGGGCAAGACTTCAGCGTGCTATGATAAACTTCTTTTTAGACGAAGCCGTAAAAATGGGCTTCGAAGAAGTGCAGCCACCCATTGTGATCAATGAAGATTCAGGCTACGGTACAGGTCAGTTGCCTGATAAGGATGGCCAGATGTATCATATTACTGAGGAGAATTATTTTTTGATACCTACAGCCGAGGTACCAATTACAAACATGTATAGAGATGTGATCGTTGAAGTGGACAAACTTCCTATCAAGCATGTTGGCTACACCCCTTGTTTTAGGAGAGAAGCAGGTTCTTGGGGTGCGCATGTGAGAGGTTTAAATAGATTACATCAGTTTGATAAAGTGGAGATTGTACAAATACAGCATCCGGATAAATCGTACAAGAGCCTGGATGAGATGTGTAAATATGTACAGGGCTTATTGGAGAAATTGGAATTGCCTTATAGAGTGTTAAATCTGTGTGCCGGTGATTTAGGTTTTACGTCTGCACAAACATTTGATATGGAGGTATTCTCTGCGGCTCAGCAAAAATGGTTAGAGGTAAGTTCTGTAAGTAATTTCGAGACTTTTCAAGCCAACAGGCTAAAACTTAGGTACAGAGGTGATGATAAGAAAACCCAACTACTGCACACACTTAATGGCAGTGCATTAGCATTACCAAGAATTATCGCTTCAATACTAGAGAATAATCAAACTCCTGAAGGTATAAAAATACCAAAGATACTGGTGCCTTACACAGGTTTCGATATGATCAATTAATTTATGAAAATTTGCGTTGCGCTAGTCTGATAAAATAACTTGAAGCAGCTAGTGCAATAGCAACATAACAAGCGATCATGATCACTTCAGGGCCACCTTCCATACTTCTCTTGTATGCTATACCACTGAGAGCCCAAATTATTGTTGCGGTGTAGAATAGGTTTATTCCTTTTCGATTAACCAGAAAAACCAGCACAGGAGTTACCATTATCATGGCAATTGTCCAGTATTCTGGGTAAGCTGGACTAAACTCCCAATGAACGAGTAATGTGGTAATATTTGCAATAGTGGCAACACAAATCCACCCGAAGTAAATATTGAATGGAGTTTTTACGATGAACTTATCGATAACTGAATTAAAACTAAGGTTACCTAGCCTCAAATAAATACTGATTAAATTAGTGAGAAGCCCTAGCATGATTAAAACAGATAATTCCTCATATCTATAATGCCAGACCAGTATCCATGAGGTGTCTAAAAGGCAATTCATAAAAAAGAGTGTCCCTAAATTCTTAACAACATTATCATTACTGGTTTTCCATTGCATGATTATGAAAATAATCAACAGCAGATAAATGATACCCCAAATAGAAAATGTGATACCGGCAGGCACAAACAAGTTTGGATAAAACGAAGAGAGTTCACCTGTTGAATAGCCATTAATAGGCAGCGCATTAGCCAAATAATTAGTTACCAAAACCAGAATAAGACCAATAGTATTGAGCGCTCGATAATAGATTAGTTTCATTAAGTTTATAATGTTTTAATGTGCTAAGTGTTTAATGAATAATAATAAAAATAAATGATTAATATCAGAGAAGGAGTTAAAAATGACCTACCCAGAGTGTTGGAGCTGATCAAAGAGTTGGCAGTTTATGAAAAGGCTGGTGATCAGGTAGACAACACCGTTGAACAGATGGAAAAAGATGGCTTCGGAGCGAACCCAATATTTGGATTATATGTGGCGGAAAGTAATGGTGATATTGTTGGCATTGCCATTTATTATTATCGCTACTCCACATGGAAGGGTAAGAGAATGTATTTGGAAGATATTGTCGTTACACAGGAGCATCGGGGTAAAGGCATTGGTAAACTACTTTTTGAGCAAGTGATTAACAAAGGCAAGGCAGAGAATTGTTCAGGTATGGTATGGCAGGTATTAGATTGGAATGAGCCGGCAATTAATTTTTACAAAAAGTATTATCAGGCATATTTAGATGCTGAATGGATTAATTGCTCTATCGATTTAAGCAAGCACTAATTCTTTAATTGGAATACTGAACGATTCTCTAAATTCCTGCACTAAATCTTTCATAAATTCATCATTAGAATAATAGGCCCAGCTAACATTTATTGACTTATTAAAAATATAGTACTTGTTAAGTTCAGCCATAATATTAAGCAGCATATGATGGCTCGAAGAACTTACATATTCTAATTCTATCGTAACATCTAAAGTTTTTTCTGCAGTAATTATATAGTTACGAAGCCATTCCAGAATCGCGGATTGAAAAGGCACAGGATCTTCCATAAAAGAACGTCCTTTCAAAATAAACTTATTTGACTCAGCATTCAACAATACTAGGGGTGAGTCTTCAGTTGCTTCAAAATAGAGTGTTTTCATAATCATGATCGAATTACTCAATCCTGAATAAGCAAAAACTACTATTAATTTACTATTTCAATTATTTGGAATAACAATAGAGGCGTTGAATCATATTATACGTCTTTGAACTAAGATTAGACCTGCTCCAGTAGCGTTCTAAATGCTACATGCTTGTTTTTATACCTTTTCATATGTTCTTCTACTAACCTGGGTGCATGTTCATTGAGGTATAATTCAACATCATTCATCGTTTGAGCATAATATTGCACACTGTAGGAAATAGTTTCCTCCTCTTGCTGAGTTAGAACTTTAAACATTTTATGTTCAACAAACTTACCAGTTGCCATCACTGCAGGAATATGGTTTTCCTTCATCCATAATAGCCATTCAGCTTCAATATCAGGGTCAATTCCCACTGTTACATTATATAATACCATGTCTAGGAAGGTTCTTCATTTTTAGAAGTTCAAAATTATCATTATTTTCAACAACATGGGCTCTTATGCGCAGAAGTACTTAATCATACTATTTCTTTACTTCATTGGCTGTACACCCTCTGGCCAGGAGAGTGATAAGCTGTCATCAAGAGATAAGTCTGCAGTTAATCCTGTCAAATTCGATTTAGATAAAATAAAAAAGCGAGGCTCCATCATTGCAATTGTTGACAATAGTAGCACTGGCTACTTTATCTACAAAGGCCAACCCATGGGCTATGAGTATGAATTGCTCAAAAAGTATGCAGATGAACAAAAACTCAGATTGGATACCAGACTTATAACTAGTATCGATCAGGCCTTTGAAATGTTAAATAAGGGTGAAGGAGATATTATTGCCTTCTCATTAACAGTTACTAAGGAAAGGAAGGACATTGTGGCTTTTACCGACTATCATTTTACTACCCGCCAGGTGCTGGTTCAGAAGAAACCTGATAATTGGAGAGAAATCACAAAAGATGAAACTGAGGATGCCTTAATTAGAAATCAAGTTAATTTAATTGGAAAGCAAGTTAATGTGCGAAAAGGCTCAGCTTACATTGAACGTTTAAAGAATTTATCGAATGAAATTGGTGGTGATATTATCATAGTTGAAGAACCAGATACTGTTGAAACAGAAGGAATCATCAGAGAAGTATCGAAAGGTAATGTAGAATATACGGTGGCCGATGAAATGGTTGCTGATGTAAATGCAGCTTATTATCCGAACATTGACGTTAAAACTCCAATAAGTTTTCCGCAGCAAATTGCCTGGGCAGTTAGAAAAAATTCTCCAAAGCTTTTAGAGTCGGTTAATAAATGGTTGAAGAAAATAAAGAAGAAACCAACTTTTAACGTAATCTATAGAAAGTATTATAATAGCCCCAGAAGCTCTCTGCTGCGGGTTAAAAGTGAATTTTCCTCATCTGGAGGCGGTAAAATCTCACCTTATGATGAATTGGTGAAAGACGCTGCTACCAAACTAGACTGGGATTGGAAATTGATTGTAGCACAGATGTATAGAGAAAGTAGGTTTGATCCGAAAGCAAAATCATGGGCCGGGGCTTATGGCCTGATGCAATTAATACCCGAAACAGGAAGGCGGTACGGAGCCAGAAATATGTTTGACCCGGAGCAAAATATCAATGCTGCCATTTCATATATGGATTATTTAGATAGTTTGTGGGCGAAAACTATTGATGATAAAAGAGTACGACAGAAATTTGTTCTTGCATCTTATAATGTTGGATTAGGGCATGTAGAGGATGCTCGAAATTTGGCCGAAAAATACGATCATGATCCAACTCAGTGGGAGGGAAATGTAGCAAAATATCTGCGCCTAAAATCTAATAAAGAATACTTCACTGATCCTATAGTTACTTCTGGGTATTGCCGCGGTGATGAACCTGTAAACTATGTGAGAGATATTTTTAATTACTATGAACAGTATAATCAATTAATCGGTAGTTGAATTAATCATAAAATTATATTTTAGTGACCAACTACTTAAAATTTTAATAGATGTCTGCAGGAAAAATAGATAGCCTTTACAAGGAATATACAGAAGCAAGATTTTTAGAAGTGAATAAAGAACAGTTCACTTACATTGCCCATTTACTGCCAGCCTGTATACTGGTTATGAGTGACGGTCAGTTAGACAGTGAAGAATGGATGACATTAAAACGACTATCAAAAATTTTGGGCGATGAGTTTGCTACTGAAGATTTAGGTACTGACGAGAAAGAAGAGAACTTAATGCTTATCTACAAAGCGGAAATCCGCTATTTGCTCAAAAACAGAGAAATGTGGGAAAGTAAGTTTTTAGAGGCATTAAAAGAGCACTTGCAGACCAGCCCCTCATCAAAAGAGTTTTTAAATGAAACTTTAGATCTTTTCGCAGGACCCGATGCCGACCCCGACCCACAGGAAAAAGATACATACGATGTATTAAAAAGACAGCTAGGATTGTAGTTGATCTACAAGCTTCTTTAAATCTAGCTTTTCCCAGTTTTTATGAATATCAGTCTGAGCCATTACCTTATCCATAATGGCTTTTTGCTTTTCACCTGTTTTCATCGCTTCAGAGTAGCGTATGTCCTCTTTAAATGTAACCATTGAATATAGTGGAACCCACTTTTGTGGAAATTGCTCATAGATTTTAGCTTCAATCTTTTTACGCAAAAGAAAATCTTCATCGCCCACTAAATCGCGCATTTCAATGAAATTTTTTAGCGCTAAATCAGAGATGGCATCTGCATCTGGTTTACGCTGTTCCTGAAACTTTGGTAGTACTTTGCTCCAGTCATCTTCATAATCATTAAGTAAGTCATTCAGAACACGACAATCTTCGAATCCGCTGTTCATACCCTGACCATAAAAAGGAACAATTGCATGGCTGGCGTCTCCAATAAGCAAGGTTCTGTTTTTAACCCATGGATACGATTTGATGGTAATTAATGATGATGTTGGGTTGTTATGAAAATCCTTTAGCAACGAAGGCATTAAATTATATGCATCGGGAAAAGTCTTTTGGAAGAAATTTCTAATCTGGTCATCATTTTTTAAGCTTTCAAAAGATGGGCTTCCTTCAAATGGGAAAAATAACGTGCAGGTAAAACTACCATCCTGATTAGGAAGTGCTATCAGCATGAAGTTGCCTCTTGGCCATATATGAAGAGCATTTTTTTCAATCTCAAAACCACCATTGGCACTTGGAGGTATGCTTAACTCTTTATAGCCATGTTCGATATAGTGCTGTGAGTAATTAAAGCGGTCGGTTCTTTGCATTAAGCGCCTGATCACTGAAAAAGCGCCATCTGCACCTATAATTAAATCCGATTTTTGACTGTATCGAGTTCCTGCGTTTTCATAATGGAGTATACTTTCATCAAAATTTATACCTACGCATTTGCATTCAAATTTAATTTCCACCCCTTCTTTTTCAGCAGCATTCATTAAAACCTCATTCAATCCGCCTCTTGAAATCGAGTTGATTGCCTGACCTTCTCTTCCGTACGGCTGAAAGGTTAAAAAGCCTTCTTCATCATGCATCATACGCCCGCGCATGGGGATCACCATTTTTTCAACAGTAGACTCTAAACCAACCTCCTTTAGTGGTAGCCAGCCTCGATTGCTAAGCGCCAAATTAATTGACCTACCTTCTGCTTTTCCGGCTGCACGAATGTCTTTCCGTCCTTCAAAAATGGTTACTTTGTAACCTCTCTTAGCTAGGTAAATAGACATTAACGACCCTACCAGACCAGCGCCTGCAATGGTTATGTTTTTCACACTTTTCATAAATTCATCGTCTTTTTCAGGATTGAATAAAAAGTATAGACATCTTTAAATGTATTGTAAAGTGGTACCGGGGCCACTCTTATTACTTCTGGCTCTCGCCAATCGGCTATTACACCTGCTTTGGTTAATTCATCAAATACTTTCTTTCCCTTTTCTTTGATAACAATAGATAATTGGCAGCCATAGGCACCTTCAGAATCAGGTGTGATAATATTTATCAAATCTGAATTAAGACTTTTAAGCAAATACCGAAGATAATTGGTAAGTTGGCTGCTTTTCTTTCTTAAGGCTTCCAGACCAGCTTCTTCAAATATTTTTAGTGAGGCAAGGTGAGCGGCAGAGGATAATACATTTACATTACTCAATTGCCAGCCGTCAGCTCCTTCCATAGGAATAAAGCCTTTCTCCATTTTAAAGCGCTGACCTTCATCATGACCCCACCAACCTGCAAAACGTGGTAATTCTGAATTGTTTGCATGTCTTTCATGCACAAAAATACCGCTTACTCCTCCGGGTCCGGAATTTAAATATTTGTAGCTACACCAGGTAGCAAAATCAGCTCCTGAATCATGCAAATCCAGTTTTACATTACCCACTGCATGGGCCAAATCAAATCCTGCAAATGCTCCAACTTCATGGGCTGAACTCGTGATTGACCTAATATCAAAATACTGGCCTGTATAGTACTGAACTCCACTAAAAAGAACCAATGCCACACTTCCACCATGCTCCTTAATTACATCAATGATGTCCTCAGTGCGCAAAGTATCCTCGCCAGATCTAGGGAATATTTCCACAATAGCTTCGGAAGGTTTAAGCCCATGAAATTTAACCTGACTTTCCACTGCATACTGATCCGATGGAAATGCACCACCTTCCATAATGATCTTATATCTTTTGTTGGTTGGTTGGTAGAATGAAACCATCATCAAATGAAGATTGGAAGTGAGGTTGTTCATGGAAACTACTTCAATAGGTTTGGCTCCCACAATTTCTGCCAAAAGCACTTTGGTGAATTTATGATAATGAAACCAAGGCCTATGCTTTGCATGAAAATGACCTTCAACTCCAAGGTTTTTCCAATCTTCTAACTCTTCTTCAAGGTACTGTTTAGTTGTCTTCGGTTGAAGACCTAAAGAATTACCAGTAAAATAAATGCTCTCTTTTCCATTGATCACAGGAATGTGAAATTGTGATCTGTATTCTTTAAGTGGGTCTTTATTGTCTAACTCGAGTGCGTACTCCTCGGTAATTTTGAAATCCATAATTAGAGTTTTGCCAATATTAGCCAAAAATCTTCATCTGCTCACCCTGTAATATGCCTTCATGTTTTAACAGCCACTCTTTTCTCCAAACTCCTCCGGAAAAACCAACCATAGAACCGTCTTTTCCTATCACACGGTGGCATGGAATAATGATAGGAATTTTGTTTTTACCGTTGGCAGTTCCGGCTGCTCTAATTGTTTTAATGTCACCTAACGAAACGGCTAACTTTGAGTAGGAAATTGATTTTCCAAAAGGAATTTCCAGCAGCTGATTCCAAACTGATTTTTGAAATTCTGTCCCTTCAGGGTTTAGTGGTAGATCAAAAGAATTACGTTCATCAGAAAAGTATTCCTTTAACTGAGAAATACATTCGCTTGTTAGGGCAGAAGGATTATGAGAATCAATACTTCCATCAAATTCAATAGAAATGATTGAATCCGCATCCGAAGAAATAAGTAAATCGCCTATAGGACTTTTATATACTTCCTGATACATTACACGAATCGCTCATCTGTTTCCATTACATGGCCACAGTTATCACAAGTTCTCATTTCTTCTGATCCATAGAATTCTTTAAACCTTGGCAGGAAATCCTTTTCAATGTTTGTTAAAGGGAAGTAAGTATCGTGCAATTTGTTATTGCATTTGTCGCAGAACCACATTAGGCCATCTGTATGATCTGACTCCCTTTTTCTTTCAATCACTAATCCTACGCTACCCGCTGGTCTAATCGGTGAATGTGGCACTTTGGCCGGGTGTAGATACATTTCTCCTTCTTTGATGGGCACATCAACAGCCTTTCCATCTTCCTGTATTTTCACAAGAATATCACCCTCCAATTGATAGAAAAGTTCTTCAGTTTCATTGTAGTGATAATCCTTTCGGGCATTCGGTCCGCCAACGATCATAACAATGTAATCACCTGCATCGGCATACAGGTTTTTATTGCCTACAGGTGGTTTTAAAATATCACGATTTTCTTCTATCCACTTTTTAAGATTGAAAGGTCTTTTAATAGCCATAAGGTGTTTGTTATTTTCTCTTTAAATTTAGCAAAAATTGTAAAGTAATTAGAAGGATAGAAACGTATGAATTTGGATTTGAAGGGCAAAACCGCAGTAGTGTGTGGAAGTACTGATGGAATTGGGAAGGCTACTGCACGTGAGCTAGCTAATTATGGTGCCAGTATTATTCTTATAGCCAGAAATGAAGCTAAGTTGAAAGATACTTTAGAATTACTATCAGTTAAGGATGGACAAAAACATCACTATTTGGTGGCTGATTTTGATGACCCATCCGCTTTGAAAGAAACCCTTGAAAATGCATCTAAGAAAATAACATCAGTTGAAATATTGGTGAATAATAGTGGTGGGCCTGCAGGAGGAAAAGCCATAGATGCAAACCTGGATGAATATAGACTTGCTTTTAACCGACATTTAATTTGTAATCAGATATTGGCTCAGGCGTTTGTTCCGCTTATGAAAAAGAGCGGTTATGGTAGAATTGTTAATATTATTTCTACTTCAGTAAAAGCACCGCTTCCGGGTCTAGGTGTGTCAAATACAATTAGAGGAGCCGTAGCAAACTGGTCTAAAACGTTGGCCAATGAACTGGGAGGCTTTGGCATAACAGTTAATAATGTACTACCTGGAGCGACACAGACCTTACGTTTAGAGTCTATTATTAAAAATAAAGCGAGCAAGCTGGGTAAATTAGAAATTGATATAGAAAAAGAAATGCTCGCAGAAATTCCAGCCAATCGATTTGCTTCGCCTGAGGAAACCGCGGCAGCTATTATGTTTTTAGTGAGCCCTAGCGCTGGCTATATTAACGGAATTAACTTACCTGTTGACGGAGGGCGGTTAGCTTCACTTTAATGGAAAAAATTCAAAATTATATAGGTGGACAATTAGTTGTGCCTCTTTCAGGTAACTATCTGGATAATTACAATCCGGCAGAAGGAAAAGTGTACAGTCTTATTCCAGACTCTGATGAAAGTGATGTTAAAAATGCAATTGAAGCTGCTAAGAAAGCATTTCCAGAATGGTCAAGTTTATCTATTACAGAGCGAGGTAAAATATTAAATAAAGTAGCCGATCTTATCGATCGAGATCATGAAAAGTTGGCTCTGGCAGAATCCAATGATAATGGAAAGCCTTTGAAATTGGCAAAAAGTGTGGATATTCCTCGAGCATCGGCCAACATGCGATTCTATGCCACTGCGATTCAGCATTTTGCTTCAGAGGCTCATATTCCTGATGACCAATACATCAACTACACTACAAGAAAACCTGTTGGTGTAGCAGGGTGCATTTCTCCCTGGAATTTGCCTTTGTATTTATTCACCTGGAAAATAGCACCAGCTCTAGCAGCCGGTAATACAGTAGTTGCTAAACCTTCTGAGATAACACCGATGACGGCTTATCTTTTTTCAAAGCTGTGTATAGAGGCAGGAATGCCAGCGGGAGTTTTAAATATCGTTCATGGTCTTGGTTCAAAAGCTGGACAGGCTATAATTGAACACCCCGATGTACCACTTATTTCCTTTACGGGAGGCACCGAAACAGGAAAACGAATAGCTGCAACCGCAGCTCCTATGTTTAAGAAGCTATCATTGGAGCTGGGAGGAAAAAACCCAAACATTGTTTTTGCTGATTGCGATTTTGAAAAGGTACTTGCCACGTCAGTCATGTCTTCATTTGCCAATCAAGGTCAGATATGCCTTTGTGGCTCACGCATTTTTGTGGAAAGACCGATTTATGATCGATTTGTAAAAGAGTTTGTCGAAAAGGTGAAAAAATTAAATGTTGGAGACCCACTTGAAGAAGGTTCTAAAATGGGTGCCGTAGTATCGAAATCCCATATGAAAAAAGTTTTAAGCTATATTGAATTGGCTAAAGAGGAGGGGGGCACCGTAGAAACTGGAGGGAATCAAATTAAGTTGGATGGCCGATGTGCTGAAGGCTATTTTATAACTCCCACAGTAATAACGGGTTTGAATCATACTTGCAGAACGAATCAGGAAGAGATATTTGGACCTGTGGTAACCATTATGCCTTTTGATTCTGAAGAAGAAGTTATTGGCTTTGCTAATAGTACTGCTTATGGTTTGGCTGCTACCATTTGGACAGAAAATTTGAAACGCGCCCATCGAGTGGCAGATGCAGTGAAAAGTGGTGTTATATGGGTGAACTGCTGGTTAGTGAGAGACTTAAGAACTCCTTTTGGAGGTATGAAACAATCAGGTGTTGGAAGAGAAGGAGGCTGGGAAGCACTTAGATTTTTTACTGAACCAAAGAATATTTGTATTAATACAAAATAAAAAAGGCACTCAACTGAGTGCCTTTCGCTTTTCCTTCAATTTTTATTAGAATTGCTCAACTCTTGAAAAGAAGAAACTTCCTTCAATCTGAGCATTCTCGTCAGAATCCGATCCGTGAATAGCATTTGCTTCGATTGATTCAGCAAATAAAGCTCTGATAGTTCCTTCAGCAGCTTCTTTCGGGTTAGTAGCCCCAATTAATTTTCTAAAATCTTCAACTGCATTGTCTTTTTCTAAGATCATTGGCACAATCGCACTTGAAGACATATAAGTAGTTAGATCATTGTAGAAAGGTCTTTCTTTATGTACTTCATAAAATTGTCCAGCTCTTTCTTTAGACATGTAGGTTTTTTTCATTGCAATGATCTTAAACCCAGCTTCTTCAATCATTTTAATGATTGCTCCAGTATTACCTGCTCCAACAGCGTCAGGCTTAATCATTGTAAAAGTTCTATTTCCAGCCATAATATTGTGTTTTCTAAAATTTGCCGCAAAAATAGAATTTTATTTTATAGATACCATTTCTGGCTCATTCATTTAATCGACTCAAGCATTTTGGTTAAGAACATAATTATAGTCAAATTTGCCCCTTAAATTTCAGCTGATGCGCTAGTCAGCTATCAAATAATGCAAAATTTATATTCATTTAAACAGCTTTTAAGCGAACCGCAAAAGGTGGTGATAACTACTCACCATAAACCAGACGCGGATGCTTTAGGCTCATCTTTAGGCCTTGCTAACTACCTCAAAATAAAGGGGCACGATGTAACGGTCATTTCTCCAACTGATTATCCAAACTTTTTAGCCTGGATGAAAGGTAACTCAGATGTGATTGTTTTTGAAAATAATGAACAAGAGAGAGCTAAAGAATTAGTAGAGAAAGCCAATATTATCTTTTGTTTGGACTTCTCCGGATTGCATAGAATTAATGAGCTAGGAGAGCTAGTAAGAGAATCGAAAGCCAAAAAAGTACTTATTGATCATCATTTAGAACCCGAAGACTTTGCAGAATTTGTTTTGTGGAGTACTGAAGCTGCCGCAACAGCAGAATTGGTTCACCAATTAATTAATGATTTGGGTGATGGTGATTTAATTGATAAAGATATTGCGGAGGCATTGTATGCAGGTATTATGACTGATACTGGCAGTTTCAAACACCCTAACACAACTAAGAATGTATTTTTAGTGTGTTCTGATTTAATTGATAAGGGAGCAGATACAGCCAAAGTAGCCAAGCTCATATATGACACTAACTCTGTAAACAGGGTTAAGTTTTTAGGGTATGCGCTCAATGAAAAACTTAAAATATTGCCTGAATATAATACAGCTTATTTTGCGATTACCGCAGATGAATTAAAACAATTTAATTCACAAACAGGAGATACCGAAGGATTGGTAAATTATGCTTTATCAATTAAGGGAATTAAACTTGCTGCGGTTATTATTGACAGAACTGTAGCTGTTAAAATGTCTTTCCGTTCAGTGGGTGATTTCTCTGTGAATGAATTTGCAAGAAAGAATTTTGAAGGTGGCGGACATAAGAATGCAGCAGGAGGCATTTCCTATGAAACCCTTGATGCCACAGTCGAAAAATTTGAAAAACTATTAAAAGAAAATAAAGAAGAATTAAAATCTAATCATGAATTACATGTCTAAATTAACTATTTGCTCATTATTATTTTTCGCAGTTGCTATGTTCAGTTGCGATACAAATAAAGAAGTGGTAACGGAATCAGGGTTAAAGTTTGAGTATGTCAAGGAGGGCAGTGGAGAATATGTTCCTAAAGACAGATACTTGATTCTTAATATGGAATATATCGATTCCAATGACTCACTTTGGACGAGCACAGCGAAAACTGGTATGCCAATGATTATTTTCAAAAAGGACAGTGCTTGGGAAGCAAAAGATGGTAGTGTAAATGAAATTTTTTATCAGTTAGTAAAAGGGGATAGTATTAAATTTAGTATTACAGCTAGAGACTTATTTAAGAACACCTTTTATGCTCCATTACCAAGAACAATATCGGAAGATTTAGTTGTTAATTTCTTCATTGGTGTAGAAGATGTAAAGGATAAAGATGGTATGGATGCGTGGCAGGCTGAGAAAATGGAGCAAATGCAAAAAGATGCTGTTATCGCAGCTCAAAAGCAAGATTCAATTGATGCTGTACTTATAGATGAATATTTAGCTGAAAACAATATTGAGACAGTTAAAACTGAGAGTGGTCTTAACTATGTAATGAAAAAAGAGGGCGAAGGAAATCAACCAACAGCTGGTCAGAAAGTAAAAGTAAATTATACTGGCTGGGTATTAGACGGAGCTTATTTCGATAGCAGTATTAAAGAGGTAGCTCAGGAAAAAGGGTTGTACGATGAGAGAAGAGAGCCTTATGCACCTATTGAGTTTGAATTAGGAACAGGTTCAGTAATCAAAGGCTGGGACGAAGGTATAGCACTATTGAAAGAAGGTGGCGAAGCAACTTTTTATATTCCTTCAAGCATGGCCTACGGTCCTAGGGCACGAGGTAAAAACATACCTGCCAATGCAATATTAGTTTTTGATGTAGAGTTAGTTGAAGTTGTAGAATGAGAAAGTTATTAATATTAGGTGCAATATTGTCATTATTCGGCTGTGTTGAGGAACCTGAACCGCCCGTTGTTGTTTCCTATCAGGAGCAACTCGCCATTGATGTAGAATTAATTGATAATTACCTTTCTTCAAATGGCCTTCAGGCAGAGCAAACCACATCTGGCCTTAGGTACATCATCCACGAAGAAGGGAGTGGCGAAGTTGCAAAAGCAAGACAAAAGGTCAAGGTAGATTATACCGGTAGCCTTTTAAATGGTAATATTTTCGATACTTCCTATAAAGATATAGCAGTACAAAACAATATTTATGATTCCAGAAGAGAGCCTTACGGCCCTATTCAATTTACATTAGGTATTGGCCAGGTAATTTCTGGATGGGATGAAGGAATTTCATTATTAAATGAAGGCACTAAAGCTACTTTATATATCCCGTCTGGTTTAGGTTATGGAAGAAGCGCTGTAAGTGCTAGTATACCGGCTAACTCTATTTTAATATTTGAAGTAGACTTAGTAGAAATTGTTCAATAGATATTTGAATCATCGGTGGAAATCTGTTTCGCTACTAATAACCAGAACAAACTAAAGGAAATACAAAAACTCTTACCTGAATCAATCAGGCTAAAGAGTCTGGAAGATATTGGCTGTTTTGAAGAACTGGAGGAATCTAAAAATACAATTGAAGGTAACTCACATCAAAAAGCCAGTTATGTTGCAGAAAAATATGGAGTAGCTGTTTTTGCCGATGACACTGGTTTGGAGGTAGCGGCACTGAATGGTGAGCCTGGAGTTAAATCGGCACGATATGCTGGCGAAAACCGTGATAATGAGGCTAATATCAATTTGGTTTTAGAGAAGTTAAAAGAAAAGAGTGATAGAAGTGCTCAGTTCAGAACAGTAATTACCTTAATAATTGGCGGTCAAGAACATCAATTTGAAGGTTTAGTAAAAGGTGAAATCATAAAGCAACGGTTGGGTAATCAAGGGTTTGGTTATGATCCTATCTTTATTCCTCAAGGATTTGATTGTACCTTTGCTGAGATGTCTCTGGAAGAAAAAAACAAGATCAGCCATAGAGGTATTGCAACGAGAAAATTAGTAGACCATTTAATCAAAAGCATTGGGTGATTTAGCATACGTTATTGGCATTACTGGAGGAAGTGCATCGGGTAAAACGCTTTTTCTAAATCAATTGATTAATAAGTTTGAGGCAGGAGATGTTTGTCTTATCTCACAAGACAACTATTACATTGACAGGGATAAGCAACCATTAGATGTTAATGGTATCCAGAATTTCGATTTACCTGATTCCATAGATTCAAAAGCTTTTGTCGAAGATATCAGGAAAATAAAAGGCGGACAGGGTTTCACCAGAAAAGAGTATACATTCAATAATCCGGCAATTACGCCAAAGCAATTGGAATTTAAGCCAGCTCCTATAGTTATTGTAGAAGGCTTATTTGTGATGCACTTTCCTGAAATGAGTGATTTGCTAGACTTAAAAATCTTTATTGATGCGAAAGATCATATCCGATTAAAAAGAAGGATTATAAGAGATAACACAGAACGTGGCTATGATCTGGATGACGTTCTTTACCGCTTCGAGAATCATGTAATGCCTACTTACGATCGTTATTTAGAACCGCTTAAAAGCGGAGCTGATTTAATTATTCCTAATAATTTACATTTTAATAATGCACTAGAGGTACTGAGCGGGTTCTTACATGCACGATTAAAGCTATAATGTTGCATTATTATAGATAATCGTTAGATTTGCCCCGTTTTAGAATGAAACTCTCATCAAACATATCAAGATTCAAACACTCCGCAGGTATTGCAATGGGGTTGTTAGCGGCACTTGTCATTCTTGTGTCACAAAGCTTTTATTTTGAGTATGTTAGCAATTTTGAACAGAGTGTTTCTGTAGAACAAACTTCTGATAATAGTGATGATTCAGAAGATCAGGTGATTAAGATGGGGCATCAGGCTTTATCTTCAGCCGTTGAATTTTCAATCCAAAGTGTTCTACACTTCATTACACACATATATGATGAGAACCCGGTTGAAAAGCCATTAGTTAGCGAAAACATAAATGGACTTACGTCCTATTTTCAGACATTATTTCGATTGATCATATCCCCAAATGCGCCCTAATCAATAGGTGCTTCCGATCAATTTATTTAATAACTATTTAATCTAAACTTTAATTTAAAATGCAAAACAAAGGAGCGGTTGTCGCGCTGACAATCATAATAACGTTTTTATGCGTTTATTACTTATCATTTACGTTCGTTTCTAGAAACGTACAACAAGACGCAGTAGAATATGCGACTGATGAAACAGGAGTAGTAAACCTATCTAAAAAGCAGAACTATTTAGATTCTGTATGGAATTTACCAGTATACAACCTGTTTGGTATCGAGTATACTTATAAAGAGGTAAAAGACACTGAGCTAAGTAGAGGATTGGACTTACAAGGTGGTATGCACGTTACGCTTGAAGTTTCTCCAATTGACATTATTAAAGGTCTAAGTGGAAACAGTAAAGATGCTAAGTTTAATGAGGCACTTCAATTAGCAAGAGAAAAACAAAAAGATAGCCAGGCTAGATTCGCTACGTTATTCTATGAGTCATACCAGGAAATTGCTGACAGACCATTGGCTGAAATCTTTGCAACTGCTGCTAACAGAGGCAGAATAAGCAGAAGTGATAGCGATGATGTGGTGATGGATGTAATCGAGAAGGAAATCGAAGATGCTATCGATAGATCATTCATTATTTTAAGAACACGTATTGATCAATTTGGTACTTCGCAACCAAATATTCAGAGATTACAAGGCACTGGTAGAATTCAAATTGAAATCCCAGGTGCTGACAACCCTGAGCGAGTTAGGAAACTTCTTCAAGGTGTAGCTAAGCTGGAGTTTTGGGATGTAGCTGAATTAAGCGATCTGAACAATTCTTTGATGGCAATTAATGAATTGTTGGTAACTGAGCAAAGAGAAGCGCTAAAGGCAAAGAAAAGTACCGATAATACTACTGAAGAGACTTCTTCTGAAAACTTAGGTGATTTGCTATCAGCGGATAAAGATACCACAGAATCTGATTTAGATGCTGCTCTTTCATCAAATGAGCAAGACTCAACTCAGAGTAAATTAGACTCACTATCAGCTCAAATCTCACCACTATTTGCGTTAACTAAAGCTCAGGGAGGGTTGATTTACGATGTGAGAGATACTGCTGAGATTGGTAATATCATCAGAAGAGACGATGTAAGAAACTTACTTCCAAGAAATGTAAAACCTTTATGGGAAGTAAAGCCTACCGTGGATGAATCAACAGGTATGGAGCTACTTCAATTATATTTTGTTGAAGTAGGCCGTGGCGGACAAGCGCAACTTACCGGTGAAGTAATTACCGATGCAAGGCAAGATCTTGATGAGTATGCAAGCCCTGCCGTAAGTATGCAGATGAATGCACAGGGTACAAGGGTTTGGAGAAAAATGACTGCCGAAGCGGCTAATCAAAACCCAAGAGGTAGAATAGCAATTGTACTTGACAACCTAGTTTATTCAGCCCCTTACGTGAATGGCGAAATACCAAACGGTAACTCTCAAATATCAGGAAACTTCACTATTGAAGAGGCAAAAGATTTAGCTAACATTCTAAAGGCCGGTTCTTTACCGGCACCAACTAGAATTGTTGAGGAGGCTATCGTTGGACCAACGTTAGGTAAAATTGCTCAAAGTCAGGGTATTATTTCTATTATCTCCGGTTTGGTAGTAGTGGTATTATTTATGGTTGCTTACTATGCTAAAGGTGGTTTAGTTGCCAACATCGCTTTAGTATTCAATATATTCTTCATCATGGGTATATTAGCTCAGTTTAACGCTGCTCTAACACTTCCAGGTATAGCCGGTATTGTGTTAACTATCGGTATGTCAATTGATGCCAACGTACTAATCTTTGAACGTATTCGAGAAGAGCTTAGAAACGGGTCGAAGCTTCGCGAAGCTATTGCGACTGGATACAAGAAAGCATTTAGCTCTATTGTTGATGCTAACGTAACAACATTGTTAACAGCAATCATTCTTTATGTTTTAGGTCAAGGCCCGATTAAAGGATTCGCCATTACATTAATGATTGGTATTTTCTGTTCATTCTTCTCAGCGGTATATATCACTAGAGTTGTTGTTGAGTGGATGGTGGGTAAAAGTGATGATAGCAAAGTGTCATTTTCGACACCATTCTCTAAAAACCTTTTATCGAATATTAATATCGACTTTATGGGCAAAAGAAAAATCGCCTATATGTTCTCAATCGTATTTATTGCCATTGGTATGACTCTTACTGCAGTTAATGGTTTGAACTTAGGTGTAGATTTTCAGGGGGGTAGATCGTATATAGTGAATTTTGAAAATCCTGTTGTAGCAACGGATATGAAAATTGCACTAAGCGAAAGCTTTGAAAACACTGGTACAGAGGTAAAGAACTTTGGTGGTAACAATATCATGAAGGTAACTACTTCATACTTGGTTAATGATGAAACAGATGGTGCTGATAAGAAAGTAAGAGAATCACTAATTTCTGGAATTGAGAAGTTTACAGGACAGACTTATGTTAAAGATGATTCACAGGTTGATGCTGAACACTTTACAATTTCAGGATCTTCCAAAGTAGGTGCTACCATTGCAGATGATATTAAGAGTGCTTCATTTGAAGCAGGTATTTTTGCCATCATTGCGATATTCCTTTACATCTTAGTAAGGTTTAGAAAATGGCAATTCTCAACAGGTGCCATTATCGCATTGGTGCATGATGCTGCATTCGTATTCTCAGCATTTGCTATTGCAGGCTTGTTAGGTATCAAATATGAAATCGATCAAGTATTTGTTGCTGCGATTCTTACCATCATTGGTTATTCAATTAATGATACCGTGGTAGTATTTGATAGAATCAGAGAGTTCTTGAATCTAGGAACAAGTACAGATAAACTTCAGATATTCAACACAGCCATCAACGGTACGTTGAATAGAACGCTCATGACTTCTGCTACAACTTTAGTGGTGGTGTTAATATTGTTCTTGTTTGGAGGAGAAGTGCTCAGAGGTTTCTCTTTTGCACTTCTAGTTGGTATTTTGGTTGGTACATACTCGTCAGTATTTGTGGCGTCACCAATCGTGGTTGATTTAGATAAGAAGAACTAATTTTAAGTAGGTGTAATAAAAAAAAGGGGCTTTCTCAAAAGGGACAGCCCTTTTTTTTCTCTAAAATATTATTTTGTTTCGATTATTAAACTCTGTGAACCTCTGTGAACTCTGTGGTGATTTTGACCATTTCAGAGATTATAAAAAGTCTCTTGAGCGGACTTATTGACTTAACCATTTTATATTTGGCTTTCTTTTTTAGTCAAGGGGTTTTGAGACGGCTTCTTCTTTTTTATAACTTATCCAAGTTTATTGATTCATACCCAACATTTTTATAGCAGTAATAGCTGCTTCATCACCTTTATTTCCGTGCTTACCACCGGCTCTGTCAAGAGCTTGCTTTTGAGTATCAGGAGTCAATACTCCAAAAATCACAGGCTTATTATATTTTAGACTCACATTGGTTAAACCATGAGCAACTGCACTACAAATAAAATCAAAGTGCCTCGTCTCTCCTTGAATAACACAGCCAAGGCATATGACTGCGTCAATATCCTCTTTTTCTGCCATCCATTGAGCTCCCAATGAAAGCTCATAACTACCCGGAACGTATTGTTTGATTATATTTTCTCTTTTCACACCGTTGGCCACTAGTGTCTCAAAAGCGCCAGAATATAGTGCATCCGTAACTTCACTGTTCCATTCAGAAACAAGTATTCCGAATCGCTTATTAGAAACATCAGAAACATTTTTAGATGAGAAATCACTTAAGTTTTTATGTGAAGAAGACATAGTTAGTAATTACGTTGAGGGGCAAAAATAAAAAAGGGATAAAGCTTTACCTTATCCCTTAGCAAAATGTTTTAATTAAAAACTAGGAAGCAGATTTTTCTAAACGTGCTTTGTATTTTTTGGCATTCTGTACTTCCGAAGAATCCCAGTATTCATTTATTACTGTTTCGTATGATTCTTTTGCAGCTTCAATATTTTCTGCATATTCATAAGCTAATGCTGCTTTCATTAAATATCTCGGTGAGAATTGTTTATTCTCTTTGTAAGAAGCGGCCTTTTTGTAAAGTTCTGCAGCTTTAGAATAATTCTCTAACTCCATATTAGCATCACCCATAAGGCTATACGCTCTTGCCTGAATCAGTAAATCATCAGCGCTAAAGTCTTCTAAATAGAGTAGTGCACTTTTGAAATCACCTTGCTTCAAATATGCTGCTCCAGCATAGAAGTTCGCAAGATTAGCTGCACTTGTAATGCTGTATTCATCAATAATGTCTTTGAAACCGAGATTGATTCCATCACCATTCAAAGCAAGATCAAGACTGTCAGATTCAAAGTAGTAAATTGCCTGAAACATCTCATTTTGAGCTTTCTCGTTCTGAGATTTTTTGTAAGTTTCAAAACCGAAATACCCACCTACTAATAAAAGTAGCAAAATTCCAATCCCTAAAACTAAAGTCTTGTTGTTTTCTACAAACTGCTCTGTTTTTGAAAGCTGATCTGCTAACGCCTCTGGATTCTCGAGTAAATCGTTATGATGTTCTTGTTCCTTTTGTTTATTTCCCTTTGCCATTCTTACAAAATTTAAGGCCGCAAATCTACTAATTAATACGATAAGAAGAAATCGTATTTGAAATAATTGAATTATCCTTTAATGTAAGGATAATCATGTTGAGCATAAACATCCTTAAAAGCCTCACTCGGATCAGGGAATGGAGATTCTTCAGCAAATTTCACACATTCAGCAACTTGCTCTTTTATCTTTTCTTCGATTTTCTCGATATCCTTTTCAGAAGCATATTTCTTTTTCAACAAAGTAGCTCTCACTTGCTCTATTGGGTCTTTCGCTTTGTATTCTTCTACTTCGTCTTTTGTTCTGTACTTAGCAGGATCAGACATGGAGTGCCCTTTGTATCTATATGTTTTAAACTCTAATAATGAAGGCCCATCACCTTTTCTAGCCCTTTTCGCTGCTTTTTCTACTGCTTTATGTACGTCCTCAACTATCATGGCATCAACAGGCTCCGATGGCATATCATAAGCTTCAGCCAAAGTATAAAGCTCAGTAACATTTGATGTTCTTGAAACTGAAGTACCCATTGCGTAACCGTTATTTTCGATAACAAATATCACAGGTAGTTTCCAGGTCATGGCAATCGTTAATGCTTCATGAAAAGCACCTTGACGTACCGCACCATCTCCCATATAACAGATACATAGTTTTCCGGATTTATTATATTTTTCAGCAAAACCGATGCCCGCTCCAAGTGGAACTTGTCCACCTACAATTCCATGTCCACCAAAGAAATGGTGTTCTTTGTCAAACATGTGCATTGATCCGCCCTTACCTTTGGATATTCCTGTCTCTTTTGCAAAAAGCTCAGCCATTATCTTTCTTGGGTCGGACCCTAGAGCGATAGGGTGTGCATGATCTCTATATGCAGTAATGTATTTATCTCCTTCTTCTAACGCAGATACTGCCCCGGCAACACAAGCCTCCTGCCCAATATACAGATGGCAAAACCCCTTGATTTTTTGCTGACCGTAAAGCTGCCCCGCTTTCTCTTCAAACTTTCTCATTAACAACATACTCTCAAACCAGGTAAGGTATGTTTCTTTAGAAAAACTCTTTGAAGTAGATTTCGACTTTCCTTTTGTTGTAGCTGCCATAATGCTAATTTTGAATCAAATTTAGGACTGCGAAAATAAACAAAAAAGTTTAATGCACATTGAAAAGTTAGGTTTGATTAACTTCAAGAACTACGAGAGTCTGTCATTAACTTTTTCAGATAAGCTTAACTGCATTGTGGGTAAAAATGGAAGCGGGAAAACTAATATTCTGGATGCCATTTATTTTTTGTCGATGACAAAAAGCGCTCACAATCCTATGGATAATCAAAATATAAAATTTGATCAGGAGTACTTTAGTATCAAAGCTACTTTTGTGAATTCAAAGGCAACAGATACTGTAGTCTGTTATTTTAAGGAAGGAGAGAAAAAGTCTTTTAAAATTAATAAAGAAGATTACTCCAAATTATCGGAACATATTGGTCGTTTTCCAGTAGTGCTTATCACTCCCTACGATTCGGATATAATTAGAGAAAGCAGCGAAATCAGACGCAAGTTTTTTGATTCAATTATCTGCCAGCTCGATCATGATTATATGATTAATCTGGTTAGGTACAATAAGAACTTGAAACAGAGAAATAGTGCGCTTAAGAGCTTCTCCAAAGCTGGAAAAGTTAATTACGACCTTTTAGAGAATTATAATCATGTACTTCTCGATCTTGGACTTAAGATATTCAAAAAGCGAAAATCATTTATTGATACCAAT
The DNA here is from genome assembly GCF_017068455.1 of Fulvivirga lutea. Classification (NCBI taxonomy): domain Bacteria; kingdom Pseudomonadati; phylum Bacteroidota; class Cytophagia; order Cytophagales; family Fulvivirgaceae; genus Fulvivirga; species Fulvivirga lutea. The sequence continues at coordinate 8,284 of NZ_CP070608.1, read as the reverse complement.
TTGAATAGCTTTTATGAATACTATGCTTTCATTAGTGGTGAAAATGAGAAGGTAGAAATAGTTTATGGTTCTCAGTTCGATGTGGCTGATGTAGGTAAAAAATTAAATGATTACGTTAAAAAAGATATCGTTACTGAACGATCTAACTTTGGCATTCATAAAGATGACTTTCATTTTTATATTGAACAGAATCAATTAAAGAAATATGGGTCGCAAGGTCAGCAAAAATCTTTTTCTATTGCTTTAAAGTTAATGCAATTCAAAGCACTTGAAATGGGCTTGAAATTAAAACCTATTCTTTTATTAGATGATATATTCGATAAGCTAGACTCAACAAGAATAAATAAGCTTTTGTCAATGATTAAAGAAGGTAAATTTCATCAGGTTTTTATTACAGATGCGATAATTGATAGAACAGAAAGTTTGCTGAAGGAGTTTGAATTAGAACCGAACATTTATCTGGTTGATAACTCAAAGGTTGAATTAAAGGAATAATGTCTAAACTCCTGTCAATTTCAGAAGATAGGAAAACAACAGACGAAGGCCCTTATTTTTAATTCTTAGAGGATCTGTTCCATAAACTCTTAGACTGTGGTAGATCAATACCAATGACCAAGCAATGGCAACCAAAAAAATCCACCACCTACTCCCAATATCCATGAAAATGTAAATCATCAAAGGAAGGTTAATCACGAAATATGACATAACATGAACCATGAAGTAGTTCAATTCATTGATTAACTTCTTAGTTTTGCTGTGAATATCTTCTTCCATTTAATTTGAGGTAGAGTTTGAAAATAACCAATATAATTGATAAACTCTTTTGTTCTAGAAAAAAAGGATATGACTCAGAAATATAAGCATCCGCGTAAATCAAGTACATCAACAGTAGGAGAGGCTCTGGGTGATATGTTAAAGCAATATCATTTAAATGATCGCTTCGATCAAAACAGGCTTTTAAGTTCTTGGGAAAAGATGATGGGTAACACGATAGCTAATAGAACTACTAAGATTTTTATTAAAAATAAGGTGTTATTCGTAGAGCTTAATTCAGCACCACTAAAGAACGAGTTAAACTTGTCTAAAGACAAGATCAAATCAATCGTAGAGAAGGAAATAGGTGTTGGTGTAATTAACGAGATTATAATCATGTAGATCTGGTCTGCCTTATCTTAGCGATAATGCACTTTTGAAAATTAGTTTTACTTTTTTTTTCAAAAGTTTGATTAAAATGAAAAAGCGTATAATTTTGCACTTCCTTTCGAAAACAGGCATCAGTTGTGGTGTCGAGTTGAAAGGAAAAAGTTCTTAAAAGAATTGAATTGGGGGGATACCAAAGCGGCCAACTGGGACGGACTGTAACTCCGTTGACTTATGTCTTCGCAGGTTCGAATCCTGCTCCCCCCACACCAGATTGTAGGATGTGATTTTAACGTTGATTTAAATTATCGTAACTTCGCAGTCCCAAATAATCAAGCGGGAGTAGCTCAGCTGGTAGAGCGACAGCCTTCCAAGCTGTAGGTCGCGAGTTCGAACCTCGTCTCCCGCTCACTGATATTTGAGTTCTCGGTTCGAAATCTCAATTTCAAAGTTGCTAAAACAACTGGAAGCTTTGAACTGAGGCATTAGCCGAGATAGCTCAGGGGTAGAGCGCTTCCTTGGTAAGGAAGAGGTCGGGGGTTCAAATCCCCTTCTTGGCTCGATTTAAAGGTTCTAAATAAGTTAATACTTGTTCTGAGCCTATTTGCATTAAGCATATTAATTAAACAAAAGAATAAATTTTAAACTAAATAGGAATTATCAAATATGGCTAAAGAAACTTTTGACCGTTCCAAACCCCACTTGAATATTGGAACAATTGGTCACGTGGATCACGGTAAAACAACGTTAACAGCAGCTATCTCTAAAGTATTAGCAGAAAAAGGTTTTGCTGAATTGAGAGACTTCTCTTCAATTGACAACGCTCCAGAAGAAAAAGAAAGAGGTATTACAATTAATACTTCACACGTAGAATATCAAACAGCAAACAGACACTATGCTCACGTTGACTGTCCAGGTCACGCTGACTACGTTAAGAACATGGTAACTGGTGCTGCTCAAATGGACGGAGCTATCCTTGTTGTTGCTGCAACTGATGGTCCTATGCCACAAACAAGAGAGCATATCCTTTTAGCTCGTCAGGTAGGTGTACCTGCATTGGTAGTTTTCATGAACAAAGTTGACTTAGTAGATGATGCTGAGCTTTTAGAGCTAGTTGAGATGGAAGTTAGAGAGCTTCTTTCTGCTTACGACTTTGATGGTGATAACATTCCTGTTATCCAAGGATCTGCTTTAGGTGCACTTAACGGTGAAGCTGAGTGGGTTGCTAAAGTTGACGAATTAATGGATGCGGTAGATAACCACATTCCACTTCCAGAGCGTCTTGTTGACAAAGATTTCTTAATGCCTGTGGAAGATGTATTCTCTATTACTGGTAGAGGTACTGTTGCTACTGGTAGAATCGAAAGAGGTGTAATCAACTCTGGAGATCCTGTTGATATCTTAGGTATGGGTGCTGAAGGACTTAAGTCTACAATCACTGGTGTTGAGATGTTTAGAAAAATATTAGACAGAGGTGAAGCTGGTGATAACGTAGGTCTACTTTTAAGAGGTATTGAAAAAGACCAAATTAAAAGAGGTATGGTTATCTGTAAGCCAGGTTCTGTAACTCCTCACCAGAAGTTCAAAGCTGAGGTTTACGTACTTTCTAAAGAAGAAGGTGGACGTCACACTCCATTCTTCAACAAATACCGTCCTCAGTTCTACTTAAGAACTACTGACGTAACAGGTGAAATCTTCCTTCCATCAGGTGTGGAAATGGTTATGCCTGGAGATAACATCTCTATCGAAGTTAACTTGATTAACAAAGTAGCGATGGAAAAAGGACTTCGTTTCGCTATCAGAGAAGGTGGTAGAACTGTAGGTTCTGGTCAGGTTACTGAAATCTTAGACTAAGATTTAAAAATCATAAAGAAAGCGTTCTGAAATTTTTTCAGAACGCTTTTGTTTTAAATAAACTTTGTACTACCTTTGCAGACCATTTTGGATTGTAGGGCTTGAAATGTGATGTTAAAAGTCCAAAATGCGTGGTGGGAAAGAGTAGGAGAAGTAACTCGTAAAAAAATATAAACGGGTGTAGCTCAATTGGTAGAGTAGTGGTCTCCAAAACCATTGGTTGTGGGTTCGAGTCCTACCACCCGTGCTAAAATAAAATATAGTGTTTCAATGCAAAAGTTAAAGACATTTATTCTTGAGTCGTACGATGAGATGAAAAACAAAGTCTCATGGCCGAAGTACAGTCAATTACAAAACCAGTCAATATTAGTATTGATTGCCTCTTTAATTTTTGCCCTATTTATAGGTCTTATCGATTTCGTTTTTGAAAGCGGTATGGATTGGATATACACTGAATTTAAATAAACCTGAGCTAAGTGATGAGCGAATTAAATTGGTACGTAGTACGAGTAGTTAGCGGTCAGGAGAAAAAAGTTAAGGCTTACCTCGAAACTGAAATAGAGAGAGAGGGTCTTCAGGATTTCGTTCCTCAAGTACTTATACCTTCAGAGAAGGTGTACGAAATGAGAAATGGAAAGAAGAGAGTTCGTGAAAGAAATTTCTTCCCTGGTTATGTGATAGTGTCTGCTGATTTATCTAATGGAGAAGCAAACCACGTAGTAACTAGTATTCCTGGAGTAATTGGTTTCCTTGGTAACAATGGAACGGGGCAATCAAAAGAGCCGGTGCCATTGAGACAGTCTGAGATTAATAGAATCTTAGGTAAAGTTGATGAGGTAGATGAATTTGAAGAAAAACTAGAGACTCCATATATAGTTGGTGAATCTGTAAAAGTAATGGACGGACCATTCTCAGGATTTACAGGAACTGTTGAGGAGGTATTCGAAGAGCGTAAAAAGCTCAACGTAATGGTGAAAATATTTGGCAGGAACACTCCTGTTGAACTAAACTATATGCAAGTAGAAAAATTAGATTAAGAAATGGCTAAGGAAATTAGTGGATACTTGAAATTGCAGATTAGAGGTGGTGCAGCAAATCCATCTCCACCAGTAGGACCAGCTTTAGGCAGTAAGGGTCTGAATATCATGGACTTCTGCAAGCAATTCAATGCAAGAACTCAGGAGAAACAAGGTCAGGTTTTGCCTGTATTAATTACAATTTATACAGATAAGTCTTTTGACTTTGTAATAAAAACTCCTCCAGCGGCAGTTTTAATATTAGATGCTGCTAAGAAGAAGAGTGGTTCTGCAGAGCCTAATAGAAATAAGGTAGGAAGCATCTCTTGGGATCAGGTAAAAACAATTGCCGAAACTAAGATGCCAGACCTTAACGCTTTCGAAGTAAACTCAGCTATGAAAATGGTGGCTGGTACTGCTAGAAGCATGGGAATAAGAGTAACTGGAACAGCTCCCTGGAGTTAATAAATAAATCAGAAAATGGGAAAGTTGACAAAAAATCAAAAAGCAATAGCTGATAAATTAGAGCCTAACAAAGAATATTCTTTGGAAGATGCTTCTCAATTAGTAAAGGATGTAACCTTTACAAAGTTTGACGCTTCTATCGATTTAGATATTAGATTAGGAGTTGATCCTAAAAAAGCTGACCAAATGGTAAGAGGTGTTGTTACCCTACCGCACGGTACAGGAAAGGATTTGAAAGTATTAGTACTTTGCACGCCTGACAAAGAGCAGGAAGCAAAAGATGCTGGTGCTGACTATGTAGGTCTTGATGAATTCATTAAAAAGATTGAAGGTGGATGGACAGACGTAGATGTAATTATTACTATGCCAACAGTAATGGCCAAAGTTGGTCGTTTAGGTAAAGTATTAGGCCCAAGAGGTTTAATGCCGAACCCTAAGTCAGGAACTGTAACCCTAGAAGTAGGTAAAGCAGTAACTGATATTAAGGCTGGTAAAATTGATTTTAAGGTAGATAAATTCGGCATTATTCACGTGAGTGTGGGTAAGGCTTCATTTACTCCTGAAAAAATCAAAGACAACGTAAGAGAAATGTTACAAACGGTTTCAAAATTGAAACCAGCTTCCGCGAAAGGTACATATTTTAAGAGTATTAATATCTCTTCTACTATGAGCCCTTCGATTACAATAGATAAAAGTACAATTTCAGGACTACAGTAATGACTAGAGAAGAAAAAGCAAACATTATTGAGGAACTTAAAGATAAGTTCAGCAACAATGCGCATTACTATATCACTGATGCTTCAGGTATGTCAGTAGCACAAGTAAACAACTTTAGAAGATTATGCTTCAGTAAAGGTGTTGAATACAGAGTGGTTAAAAACACTTTGATTAAAAAAGCTCTTGACGCACTGAATTCGGATCATGCAGAAATTGATGATAAGCTGAAAGGATTTTCAGGTGTTATCTTTTCATCAGAAGTTGCCAATGCTCCAGCAAAAGTGATCACAGAGTTTAGAAAGAAATCAGCATTATCAAAGCCTTTGTTAAAGGCAGCTTCAATTGATAGTGATTTCTTCCTAGGTGAAGAAAACCTTAAAATGTTAGCCGATCTTAAATCTAAGAACGAGCTTATTGGAGAGGTTGTTGCATTGCTGCAATCACCTGCTAAGAATGTTGTTTCTGCTCTACAAAGTGGAAAGAATACATTGGGTGGGTTGATTAAAACTTTATCTGAAAGAGAAAATTAAATTATTAGAAACAAACGAACAATTAAATAAGAATTAAAATGGCAGACGTTAAAGCACTAGGAGATCAACTGGTAGAATTAACAGTTAAAGAAGTAAACGAACTAGCAGAGTATCTTAAAGAAACTCATGGCATCGAGCCTGCAGCTGCAGCAGCAGTAGCAGTAGCTGGTCCTGCTGGTGGTGGCGAAGCTGGTGGCGGAGCTGAGGAGAAATCTGATTTTGATGTAATCCTTAAGTCAGCTGGTGGAGCTAAACTTGCTATCGTAAAATTAGTTAAAGAATTAACTGGTTTAGGTCTTAAAGAGGCTAAAGAACTAGTTGATGGTGCTCCTAAAGCAATCAAAGAAGGTGTAGCTAAAGACGAAGCTGAAGGCCTAAAGAAGCAGCTTGAAGAAGCTGGGGCTGAAGTTGAGTTGAAGTAAGCCTTTGGGCGGCACATATAACACCGTCAAAGAATAAGAACGGCCCCATCCCGACCAAATCGGGATCGGGGTCTTTTCCTGTTTGTAGCAACTTTACAAACAATCTTGTATGAAGCGTAAAATCAACATTTCATACATTTCAACATCTTGTAATTAAAATTTTAAAGCTTTGGCTAATAAAAAAGAAAACTCAAGAATCAATTTCTCTTCTATAAAGAAGGTTATTGATTATCCTGATTTCCTTGACATCCAATTAAAATCTTTTCAGGATTTTTTCCAATTGGAGACTCCCGCAGAAAAAAGGGAACAAGAAGGACTATTTAAAGTGTTTTCAGAAAACTTCCCAATTTCAGATTCAAGAGAAAACTTTGTTCTGGAATTTATAGATTACATTGTTGATCCTCCCAAATACTCCGTAGATGAGTGTATAGATAGAGGTTTAACTTATTCTGTTCCTTTGAAAGCGAAATTGAAGTTAACTTGTAATGACGAGGATAACGAAGATTTTGAAACTATTGAACAGGAAGTATTCTTGGGTAATATTCCATACATGACCAAGAAAGGTTCATTTGTTATTAATGGAGCTGAGCGTGTTATTGTATCTCAATTACACAGATCTCCAGGTGTATTCTTTGCACAAAGCAAGCACACAAATGGAACCAAATTATATTCTGCCAGAATTATACCTTTCAAAGGATCGTGGATAGAATTTGCGACTGACGTAAACAGCGTTATGTACGCATACATTGATAGAAAGAAAAAATTCCCTGTTACAACTTTATTAAGAGCCATTGGATACGGTACAGATAAAGACATCTTGGATTTATTCGGTCTATCAGAAGAAATTAAAGCTACCAAAAAGGATTTAAAGAATGCCGAAGGTAGAAAATTAGCAGCCAGAGTATTAAAAACATGGACTGAAGACTTCGTAGATGAGGATACTGGAGAAGTGGTATCTATCGATAGAAATGAAGTTCTTTTAGAAAGAGATCATGTTTTAACTACTGAAGATATTGAAGTTATTGTTGATTCTGGAGCCAAGTCAATCATTCTTCATAGAGAAGATGTAAGTGCTACAGACTTTACAATCATATTCAACACACTAGCGAAAGATAACTCAAACTCAGAAAAAGAGGCTGTTGAGCAAATCTATCGTCAGTTAAGAAATACCGAAGCTCCTGATGAGCAAACAGCGAGAGATATTATCCAAAGCTTGTTCTTCAGTGAAAAGAGATACGATCTTGGAGAAGTAGGTAGATATAGAATTAATAAAAAATTAGGATTAGATATTAGCTCAGAGCAAAGAGTATTAACTACTGAGGATATTATTCTAATTGTAAAATACTTAATCGGACTAATCAACTCAAAAGCTGTAGTTGATGATATTGACCACTTAAGTAATAGAAGAGTTAGAACAGTTGGTGAGCAATTGTACTCTCAATTTGGCGTAGGACTTGCAAGAATGGCAAGAACCATCAAAGAAAGAATGAACGTTCGTGACAATGAAGATTTCAAGCCTGTTGATTTGATCAACGCAAGAACTTTATCTTCAGTGATTAACTCATTCTTTGGTACTAACCAGCTTTCTCAGTTTATGGATCAAACAAATCCACTTGCTGAGATTACACACAAAAGAAGAATGTCTGCATTAGGGCCAGGTGGTCTTTCAAGAGAAAGAGCAGGTTTCGAGGTGCGAGACGTTCACTATACTCACTACGGTCGTTTATGTACTATTGAAACACCTGAAGGTCCAAACATTGGTCTTATTTCTTCACTTTGTGTTCACGCTAAAGTGAACAACATGGGATTCATCGAAACTCCATACAGAGAAGTTGAAAAAGGTAAAGTAGATATGACTGGTGAGGTAAAATACCTTACTGCTGAAGAAGAAGATACATTCAACATCGCTCAGGCGAATGCGCCATTAAAGGATAATGGAAACTTCATTAACGAAAGAGTAAAAGCTAGATTTGAAGGTGACTTTCCTGTTGTTGAGCCAAAAGACGTTCGTTATATGGACGTTGCTCCTAACCAGATTGTATCTGTAGCGGCATCAATGATTCCTTTCTTGGAGCATGATGATGCGAACAGAGCCTTGATGGGATCGAACATGCAGCGTCAGGCAGTTCCTTTGTTAAAG